>JAFUZE010000009.1 GCA_017476765.1 Lachnospiraceae bacterium | reverse complement strand
GAGAGTGCGAAGCATGAAACAATTCGTGTAATCAGTTTTGAGCCTTTAACCCTATCATCATATCATGTAAAAAAGAAGATTACCTCATCCTCTGAAATAATCTTCCTTTTGTTTCTCTTCATCTTTTACAATGCTACAGTTTTTTGCCGGTCAGAAGCTCATAGCCCTGCAAATATTTGGAAATGGTTTTTTCAACAATATCGTCAGGCAGTGTCCAGTTGCTGTCCGGATTTGCTTTGAGCCAGTCGCGGGCAAACTGCTTATCGAACGATGGCTGGCTGTGTCCCGGCTCGTATCCGTCTGCCGGCCAGAATCTGGAGCTGTCCGGTGTCAACATCTCATCGCCGAGCACGATCTTACCGTTTTCATCAAGACCGAATTCGAATTTGGTGTCCGCAATAATGATACCGCGTTTGAGTGCATAGTCCGCACATTTTTTATAAAGTGCAATCGTGTAATCGCGGAGAAGTGCAGCATATTCCTCTCCCTTGCCCGGAAAATATTTTTCTAAGTGAGCGACGCTCTGCTCATAAGAGATGTTTTCGTCGTGATCGCCGATCTCTGCCTTTGTCGATGGCGTATAAATCGGTTCAGGAAGCTTGTCGGATTCCTGTAAGCCTTCCGGAAGCTGAATACCGCAGACGGTGCCGTTTTCCTTGTAGCTTGCCCAGCCGCTTCCGGTAATGTAGCCTCGCACGATGCATTCGATCGGAAGCATTTCGAGCTTTTTGCACATCATACTGTTGCCGTCAAACTGCGGCTTTTGAAAAAATTCCGGCATGTCCTTCACATCAACGGAAATCATATGATTCGGTACAATATCCTCCGTCAAGTCAAACCAGAATTTGGAAATCTGCGTCAGAACCGTTCCTTTCTTTGTAACGGTATTATTTAAAATCACGTCAAAGCAGCTGATTCTGTCTGTTGCAACCATGATCAGGCTGTCCCCGTTGTCATAAATCTCGCGGACCTTTCCTTCCTTGATTGGCTTAAATTCCTTTGTGCTCATGGCAAATACCTCACTTTTTTTAAATTTGCGCTTTTTTATAACTGCATAGCATCAAAAATGATTCGACTGCTGCAATTCATTTCCATTTCATTATATATGATATATTTGAAAACGCAAGAAAAAGTATCACGGACAGGAGATTCGTTTTTCCCGTGTCAGAATATCTGCAATTTCGGCGCAGTCTTTTTCGGTCTTACCCGGTATCAGCTCCTGTATACGAAGAATCAGATCCTCCGGCTTACCTAAAAGCTCAGATATAGTCTGTACGGAATAGCCTTTTTCGCTCATGTTCATTACGGCAACGGTAATTGTCTGAGCCAGACCCTGCTGCCGCCCTTCCTCTCGTCCGTCTTCTATTAAATCCTCGATTGCTTTCCACATATGATTGCTGTCCTCCCCTTTTTTGGAATGCGCCTTATCATACAGTTTCTTAATTCCTGTTAAGGCTTCCACCATATCCGCAGTTTCCTTATCCATGTTTCTGCATTGCCGGTTCAAATAATTCATGAACTCCTTTTTATCATTTCTTCTTGTAAACAATTCAAATACCGTGCGTATCTCTGTATGAAAAACACTGAAATCTTTCCATGTATTTAAGTCCAGCACATTTATATGATAATTTGTGATATACTTTTTCCATTGATCGGGGATTCCGTTGTTTTTCTGACCAAAATTCAGGAGGTCATACAGACTGGTTGCCCCGTCCCAGGGTTCATCTCCCCAATAGATCATCAGTATTAAAACAGGCTTCAAGCGATCCTCTTTCCTTATCTTATATAAGTATTCGCCTGCTGTCAGCTGCTGAATTTCCAATTCTTGTTTTAATTCTTGTACCCGGTCTCCTTTTTCCGGATTGCTTTTCAGTTCCTGCCTGAGTTTGCGCTTTTGTTCCCATTCTATGCGGTGTCTGCTTTGAATTGCCTTTATTTGTTTGTCGTAAGCAAGACTCTCTTCCTGCATGAGCCGGACCACCATGCTATAGTCTACACTAATTTGATTTTCAAGCATATAAACAGCCAGCAGACTGCCATCCCGCAACTGTTTCTTGGAAAAATCTGCAATCCGCTCAAAGACCTTTTGCTTTTGTTTTCCGACCATCACGGTATCAACATCTTCAAGCTGATCTGCCTTTAGATAAGAGCCGCCTCCAAAATATCCGTTAAACACATCCGCAAATCTTGTGGGATTGTCAAAATACGATTTGGATTCCCTGTCTTTTCTTCCCATATTTTCCTCCTTATGTGCAGGAGGTTTTATCAATCTTTTCTAAGAACCTCTCTGCTTGTTTTTCATGGAATAAAAGCATCGACGTTCTTAGAATTTTTTGATTTGAATTAGAATGGTTCATGTCAGAAAAGCTAGAATCATAAATGCTTTGAGGGTAATTATAACATGGTGTTCAGAGATTGTCATTCAATTCAAAATATAAAAAGTATAAAATGCAGAAAATATTCAGACAAAAAAGCTGTAAGAGATATGTGCATATTTAAAGCTTCATATCTCCGTCCTTCACCCAGCCGATTTTGCGCAAAATATAGTCAAACAAGTAAGAAAGCAGCGCCGGAAGAACGAAGGAAATCAGCAGAAGTCCGATCCAGTCAAAGGCCGTGATGCCTGTCTTTGTGCCCTCTGCAATATCGTTGATCCATCCGGTGTAGACGCCGATCTGTCCGACAAATCCACAGGTACCCATCCCCGATGAAACCGGTGCGCCGTTCATCTGGAGACGGAACAGGCAGGTTGCCAGCGGTCCGGTAATTGCCGAGGCAAGCGTCGGTGCAATCCAGATTCTCGGATTTTTCACGATGTTTCCCATCTGAAGCATCGACGTTCCGATTCCCTGCGAGACGAGCCCGCCCCATTTGTTTTCTTTAAAGGAAATGACTGCAAAGCCGATCATCTGTGCCGAGCAGCCTGCAACTGCCGCTCCTCCCGCAAGTCCGGTAAGCCCCAGTGCCGCACAGATCGCAGCCGAGGAGATCGGGAGCGTCAGCGCAATACCGACAATGACGGATACGAGAATACCCATCAAGAACGGCTGCAGCTCGGTCGCCCACATGATGGCGTTGCCGACAGCCATCGCTGCCTTGCCGAGAGGCGGTGCAATCAGCCAGGATAAAAAGATGCCGACACCGATCGTGACAAGCGGTGTAACCAGAATATCAATTTTTGTCTCTTTGGAAATTGCCTTTCCGATCTCGGCTGAGAGAATTGCGACAAACAGTACGGCTAAAGGTCCTCCGGCACCGCCGAGCGCATTGGCGGAAAAGCCGACTGCAATCATGGAAAATAAAACGAGCGGCGGACATTTCAGTGCATAAGCGATTGCCGCTGCCATAGCCGGACCGCTCATCGCAGAAGCAATGCCGCCGACGGTGTAATCCACACCCGCCACGGTCGCAACGGTCTGTGTCAGAAATCCGATATGAAACTGTGTTCCGATCGTGTTGATGATCGTGCCGATGAGCAGGGAGCAGAACAATCCCTGTGCCATAGCGCCCAATGCATCAATACCATAACGCTTCAAAGAAATTTCGATGTCCTTCTTCTTGAGAAAGGCTTTTACTTTACTCATTTTTTCATACTCCTCATCCGGTAAATTTATTGTAAACGAACATATATATAAATTACAAGCTTTTCGGAATTATTTCAATGTTTGATCACACAAATTTTGCCGCAAATAAGCACAATAATTGATCATATCGCCTAAGGAAACGCTGATTAAATCAGCTTTTCCTTAGATTGCTCCGCATGGATGCGCAGAAATTCGCTGTGGAAAGGCACTTTGTGCCTGCGAATTTCGCGCGGGAAACACTTAATCAGTGTTTTCCTAAATCTGCCAAAGGCGTGCTCCATTTGAAATATTTCTCTTTGTTCATTTACATTTTTTGTCAAAAGTGCTAAGCTGAAACTATATTTTTAGATGATTGGTGGATCTGTTATGAATATCATTATTGTCGGCTGCGGAAGGGTCGCTTTTACTCTTGTCGAGCAGCTTATCAATGAAAACCATAATATTACGGTGATCGATATCGATGAAAAAAAGGTTCAATATTTTACAGAAGAGCTGGATGTCATGGGGATTGTCGGAAACGGTACGGATTATCAGACACTCCTTAGAGCCGGAATTGAGCATACAAATCTGCTCATTGCAGTGACGGATATTGATGAGCATAATCTGCTCTGCTGCGTTATGGCAAAGCGTCTGGAGTTCTGCAAAACGATTGCCCGGGTCAGAAATCCTATTTACAATACGGAGACCGGTTTTCTGCGCAGGGAGCTTGGTCTGTCACTCATTATCAATCCGGAGCTGATCGCCGCATCCGAAATTGCCCGCACCTTTCAATTTCCTTCCGAAATCAGAATCGATACATTCACGCGAGGAAGAATCGAGCTTCTGCACTTCAAGGTTACTGCAAACTGCCTTCTCAACAATTATCCGCTCAAATATATCCGGTCGCGCCTCAAATGTAATGTGCTTGTCTGCATTGTTACAAGAGATGACGATATTTTTATACCGGATATCAATTTTGTTTTTCAGGAGGGCGATGCGATCGTTGTCACCGCCACGCCGGCGGATGCGGATGCCTTTTTCCTGAAAATCGGTATCCATACGAACCGTGCCCAGACGGCTATGATCGTCGGAGGGGGGACACTCGGCTTTTATCTGGCGCGCAGACTGTCGGATGTCGGCATCCATACGAAGGTCATAGAAAGTGACAGCAAGCGCTGTGATGAGCTCTGTGAGCTGCTTCCGAACACAGATATCATAAACGGGGACGGCATGGACGAGAGGCTTTTGATTAAGGAAGGACTTGGCAAGGTAGATGCCTTTACCGCACTGACCGGCATTGACGAGGAGAACGTGCTTTTGTCCCTTTATGCGAAAAAGATTTCTAAGGGAAAGATCGTCACGAAAATCAAGAGAACCTATTACAGTGCGGTAATCAGCAACATGCAGCTGGATTCCGTTATCTTTCCGAGCTTTCTGACGGCGGATTACATTACCAAATATGTCCGTTCCATGAATCAGACCTCGGACGGCAACATGGAAAATATTTTTAAGCTCGAGAACGGGCGGGCGGAGGCGCTGGAATTTTTTATCTATGAGCCATCGCTTGTGACGGATACGCCGATCGCACAGCTCCGTCTCAAAAACGACCTGATTATCTGCTCGATTACGAGAAACGGAAAGCTGATCATTCCTACGGGGCAAGATGAATTTAAGGTGGGCGATGTCGTGATTATCATTACGACCCGTTCACGATTTTATGACATAAAGGATATAGTAAAGAGATGAATCTGTTTATCGTAAATTACATCATAGGTTTGGTACTACAATTTGAGGCTGTATTTTTGACCTTTCCGATTATCGTCGGTCTGTGTTACCGGGAGTATCAATGCTGCGCTGCCTATGCCATCACGGCGGTGATCTGCCTTGTCCTCGGTTTTGTGTTAAGGCGCCGTCCGCCGACAGCGGATAATCTGTATCTGCGTGAGGGATTTGTCGCAGTGGCGCTCAGCTGGATCTCACTGAGTATTTTCGGTGCGCTTCCTTTTGTCATCACGGGGGAGATACCGAATTTTATCGATGCGCTTTTTGAGACGGTTTCCGGATTTACGACGACCGGAGCGAGCATTCTTCCCGAGGTCGAGGGTCTGTCCTACGCCAATATTTTCTGGCGGAGCTTCACTCACTGGATCGGGGGAATGGGTGTGTTCATTTTTATGCTGGCGATTCTGCCGCTTGCCGGTGCGCACAGCATGAATCTGATGCGTGCGGAAAGCCCGGGTCCTTCTGTCGGAAAATTCCTGCCGAAAGTGCGCGATACGGCGATCGTTCTCTACGCAATCTACATCGGACTGACACTGATCGGGATGACCGCTTTTCTGATTGGAGGCATGAATCTCTTTGAGGCGCTGACGATGATTTTCGGTACGGTCGGAACCGGAGGATTTGGAATTTACAACGATTCGGCGGCATCCTTTACCCCGCTTCAGCAAAATCTGATCACGATTTTTATGATACTGAGCGGCGTAAACTACAATGTTTATTTCTGCATTATATATGGAAGATTGAAAGAGATTTTTTCCTTCGAGGAGGTGCGCACCTACTTCGGCATCATCTTATTCAGCGGGTTTGTCATATCGTGGGATATCCGGCATTTTTACCCGACGGTCGGCGAGAGGCTCCGGCATGCGTTCTTTCAGGTCGGTTCGATTATCACAACGAGCGGATTTTCGACCGTGGATTTTGATGCGTGGCCGCAGCTGTCCAAAAACATACTCGTTATTCTCATGTTCATCGGCGCATGTGCCGGCAGTACGGGAGGCGGTATGAAGGTCTCCCGAATACTGATTTTGATAAAATCCGTGCAGGAGGAGCTGCGCAGAATCATTCATCCGCACCTGATCAGAAAGAAGCACTTTGACAATGAGGTACTCTCGGAGGAAACGCTTCGCTCGACGAATGCGTTCACGGCGATCTACTTTTTGTTATTTTTTGTCTCGGTGCTCCTGGTCGGAATGGATGAGCTTGATTTTACGACGAATTTTACCGCAGTTGCGGCTACAATCAACAATATCGGTCCGGGTCTGAGTCTCGTCGGACCGGCGCATAATTTTGGCGTGTACAGTTATTTTTCCAAGTGTATTTTGATTTTTGATATGCTCGCAGGACGGCTCGAGCTCTTCCCGATGCTCATTTTGTTCATGCCTTCCTGCTGGAGGAAGTATTAAAATAAGACTGCTTTGCCTGTGCAAGCAGTGTTTCCTTCGTGTTGAGCGTCTCATCCTCCAAAACGAGCTCTAAAAGCTGATGCAGCGTCTCTCCGATCTGCTTTCCCGGCTTCATGCCGAGCGCGATCAGATCGGAGCCGGTGACGGCAAGGGTCTTTAGCGAGACGCATTCGTGGTTTGCGGCAATCTCCTGATAGAGCTCCTCGGCGGCGGACAGGTTTTCAAGCTTCTCCTTTCGCATATAATCGCTCTGCGCAAGAATGTCGGCGCGCTGCACG
This sequence comes from Lachnospiraceae bacterium, assembly GCA_017476765.1. Classification (GTDB taxonomy): domain Bacteria; phylum Bacillota; class Clostridia; order Lachnospirales; family Lachnospiraceae; genus JAFUZE01. The sequence continues at coordinate 9,284 of JAFUZE010000009.1, read as the reverse complement.
GCAAGCAGCAGGGGAAAAAGGTCTTCCCCGATCAAATTAACCGCACGCCGGACAGTCTTTTTGCGCGGTTCAATCCGGCGGTCGTGATAAAGCACAAGGCTTGAGACGGTACGGATTGTGTCGTTGTCAAACTTGAGCCGTCTTAATATGTCATGTGCCAATTCCTTCGAGCGCTCCGCGTGCCCGTGAAAATGGTCAATCCCTGCTTCATCGACCGAGCGGACAAGCGGCTTTCCGATGTCGTGAAGAAGCGCCGCAAGACGTAGTATCTTGTCGGGATTAATCTGTTCCATCGCATGAATTGTATGCTCTCCGACGCTGTAACAGTGGTGGGGATGGTTCTGCGGCGTTTTCATGATGCGGTCAAACTCAGGCAGGATATATTTTGTCAAATGCGTTTGATATAAATCGCGCATGCGGTCCGGATGCGGGGATGTGACCAGCTTGACAAGCTCGACCTGTATGCGTTCCGCACTGATATTCTGAATCGTTGCTGCCAGCTCCCCGATCGCTTCCTTTGTCTCTCTCTCGATCTCATAGCCGAGCTGTGCACTGAACCGGACAGCCCGCATCATGCGAAGTGCGTCCTCCGAAAAGCGCTCATGCGGATTGCCTACTGCGCGGATAAGACCTGCTTTCAGATCCTCCATTCCGCCAAAGAGGTCGACAATGCCGGTCCGGTCGTTATATGCCATCGCATTGATTGTAAAATCACGGCGTTTTAAGTCCTCCGATAAATTTGACGTAAAGGAAACCTCCTTCGGATGCCGGCTGTCCTCATATTCGCCGTCAATGCGGTAGGTCGTCACCTCGTATCCTTCTTTTTCCATCATAACCGTGACGGTTCCGTGCTCGATTCCGGTATCGATCGTGCGCCGGAAAAGCGCTTTGACCTCATGCGGCAGGGCGCTTGTCGTGATATCCCAGTCGTCCGGTGTGCGGTCAAGGAGAGAATCGCGCACGCAGCCTCCGACCGCAAAAGCCTCAAAGCCGGCATGTTCCAATGTGTATAGGATAGATTTTACATGTTCCGGTAATTGTATCGTCATATTGTCTGTCTCCTCAGCTCTCACATTTTTGTCAGGATACGGTAAGTGCAAGGGTCGCTTTATTCCGGCTGCACGAGCTGCATCGTGAACCACCCGTCCTCCGCCTTGTAATCGCAGAAGGCTCCGTGTTTTTCACAGTAGGCGGCAATCGAACGGCTTCCGATTCCATGTCCCTCCTTCTCCGATACCGGGAAATGGTCGGAGTCAAACCGGATGACACCCTCATAAGGATTGCTGATCCGGAACATCAGCTGCGGGTGCCGGATGCATCTGCAGTGGATGACGCGTTGCTCCTTCGGCAGCTTTACTACCGCCTGAATGGCATTTTCGAGTGCGTTTCCGAAGACGGTCGACAGTGCGACTGCATCGAACCGGATATTCTTCGGAATGTCAATCTCCGCCTCAATCCGGATGTCCTGCTCCTGCGCAGTGAGGAAGTAGGAGGAAAAAACCGCATCCAATACGGGATTGAGGCACCAGCGTTTGATCTGTGTGCCGGAAAGTGCTCTGTCCGAGGAGGCGATGTACTGCTGTGCCCCCTGTATATCGTCATGTGTCAGCATTGTACTTAGAATCTGGAAGCGGTGGCGCAAATCATGCCGTTCAATGGCAAGCTGTTCCTGTGAGCGTGTGATTTCCTCAATACGGCTTTCCATCATCGAGGACTGCAGGCGCAGCAGGTTTTCACGCTCCCGCATCTGGTAGATTTTTTGCTGGCGAAACAGCGTAAAAAAGATGCACCAGTAGATCATAGGCATCAGCGCTGAAAGCAGAAAAAACGCGGGAAGATATTGCGGCCGGCCGGTGATGATCGTCGGATAATTTGCCGTCAGAATAAATAAGAGGTAAAAAACCATGCTGATTGCCGCAAAAGCCGTCCAGCCCTCCTTTATACTTTCCTGCATTTCCTTAAAAGGCTTGGATAACCACTTCAAGGCAATCCATTCCAGCAGAGGAAACGCAATCAGCCTGAGCAAAAACATCGTGAGATAAAAATCGCCCGGAAGATAAAAATCAATAATATTCGTCAGGTCAATGACCTCGATGGAAATCGTATCGGCGAGACAGAACGTAAAGAAAAAACGTCCGTCGCGATATTTTGAAAGAAAGTAAAAAAAGATCAGACTCGGAATCGTGCAGTTAAACAAAATCAGCTGTCCCGTTCTGTTCGGACCAAACCGTAAAAAGAACAGTACGTTGTAGAGCATCAGCGGAATCATGAAGATTAAAGTCAGAATCCATGTTTTTTTCCGGGAATAGCGGGACTTACAGAACAGCAGAAATATAATAAGCGTATGCAGGAGTGACCATATGACGGATAAATCTCTTAGTATTGTCATTTCTTTTTCCTTATGGGGTAATCCGGTCCGGATCAATTTGTTTCTTATCGGTTGTGCCGGCAATATACCCTTTATTATTTCAGTTTCAATTACTATAGGGGCGGAAGCCAATAGTCAGCCCATGCGATTCGTAAATTAGCGCAGGCGGACTTCGGAAGCGCCAGCTTCTTACCGGTCGTGAGCAGGACACCGGCTTTCTCTACCATTTTAATATAATGAAGGTTTAACAGAAAGCTTGCGCCGCACAGCCGGAAGCGTTTGTCGGCGAGAAGCGGATCTACCATATCCTTAAAGGAGCCGGAGAAGGTCACGCTCGTAACCGTCTCCTGGTTCATAAGAGCATAACGCACGGCACGATTATAAAGCTCCGCATAGAGAATCTGGTCAAACGCAACGAGCACTATGCCGCTTTTTGTCTTTACCGGAATGTTTTCCGCATTCTGTTTTTCAAAAATGGAGACAATCTCGTCCATAACGGCAGCCAGCATTTCGAAGCTCACAGGTTTAAGCAGATAATGAAAGGCGCGGATTTCATAGGATTCCAGCGCAAAATCGGGAGAGGAGGTCAGATAGACAACCGTACCTCTCGGATCCATTTTTCTAAGCTCCCTGCCTATGTCGATTCCGTTTTTATCCGGCATAAGGATGTCCAAAATGTAGAGATCGAAGGTCCCATGCTCATAAATGACATTTAACATGCTGCTGCCCGATGCAAAGGTGCTGATTTTAAAAGTATATCCCCGGTTTTGTGCGTAGTCCTCCAGCAAACTCTGCGTGGCTTTTCTCTGCTTTTCGTCATCGTCTAAAAGCGCAATTTTTATCATGTTATCCTCCACCGGACAGCATATCAAAAAGTTTTTTGAAATACTGATAATTGCTTATGGAATGTCAGACAAAAAATAAAGCCGCAAACCTGCATTTTCCGCTAAGCTTACGACTTCATAGTGCGCGACCAGGGGTTCGAACCCTGGACACCCTGATTAAGAGTCAGGTGCTCTGCCAGCTGAGCTAGTCGCGCATTTGTTTTGCAATGCAAGAGTTATTATAGTATAATGTATTCTAGTTTGCAAGAGTTTTTTTACAAAAAATTTAAAAATTTTTTATTTTTACCGGAAATGGGAGCTTTGGGACATGCACAAAACAATTTTTGAGACACATGCACATTATGATGATGAGGCGTTTGATGAGGACAGAGAGCAGCTTCTTTCAAGCTTTAAAGAAAATGGAATCGAATATGTCATAAACGTCGGGGCAAGCATCGAATCGACGCGGACGACGATTGCTCTGATGAATCAGTATCCGTTTATCTACGGGGCGCTCGGCGTACATCCGAGTGATACCGGCGAGCTTGACGAGGATGCGATGGGATGGCTGAAGGAGCAGTTTGTAAATCCGAAGGCGGTGGCGGTAGGTGAGATCGGACTCGATTATCACTGGGATGAGCCGTCGCGCGACATTCAGAAAAAGTGGTTCGATCGGCAGCTTGCGCTTGCGAGGGATGTTCACAGACCTGTCGTGATTCATTCAAGGGATGCGGCGAGTGACACGCTGGAGATGTTAAAGCAGGCAAAGGCACAGGAAATCGGCGGAGTCATTCACTGCTTTTCGTATGGCAAGGAGATGGCGCGGGAGTTTTTGAATCTCGATTTTTCCTTTGGAATCGGCGGAGTCGTGACGTTTCAGAATGCCAAAAAGCTGAAGGAGGCTGTTGCTTACATTCCGATGGAAAAGATTCTTTTGGAGACGGACAGCCCGTACTTAGCTCCGGTGCCGTTTCGGGGAAAGAGAAATTCCAGCCTGAATATCCCGTATGTGGTCAGGGAGATTGCGGCAATCAAACGGATCGACGAGGAGGAGGTCATTCATATTACCCATGAAAATGCGGTGAAGCTTTTCCTTGATACGCAGCGTGAATAACAAATGCGGAAAAGCGTCCGGGGGCTGCGGTCGGAAGATGCAAAAAGGCAGTGTGAACGGCTACGGTCGGAAGGTGCAAAAAAGACAGTGTGAACAGCTGCGGGCGGAAGGTGTAAAAAGATAGTGCGCATGACTGTGAACAGAAAATGCAGAGAGTATTATAGTGACAGGAGACGATATGGCAAATCTGGGAAATCCGAAAAATACGATTGAGATACTGCAAAAATATCACTTTAATTTTCAAAAAAAATTCGGGCAGAATTTTCTGATCGACACGCATGTTCTCGATAAAATCATCGAGGCTTCGGAGATTACGAAGGATGACTGCGTGCTGGAGATCGGACCCGGTATCGGTACGATGACACAATATCTGGCGGAGCATGCGGGAAAGGTCGTGGCGGTTGAGATCGATGACCATCTGATTCCGATTCTTAAGGACACGCTTTCTTCCTACGATAACGTGACGATCGTTCACGAGGATATTCTGAAAGTGGATATCGGAAGAATTGTCTGGGAGCAAAACGGCGGGGAGCCGATTAAGGTCGTTGCAAACCTTCCGTATTATATTACGACTCCTATCATTATGGGACTTTTTGAAAGCCATGTACCGCTGAGGAGTATTACGGTCATGGTGCAAAAGGAGGTCGCCCAGAGGATGCAGGTCGGACCGGGGACGAAGGATTACGGCGCGCTGTCGTTGGCGGTACAGTATTATGCAAAACCACAGATCGTCGCGAATGTGCCTCCCAACTGTTTTATGCCGAGACCGAATGTGGGCAGTGCGGTTATCCGGCTGCTCCGGCATGATGAGCCACCCGTGCAGGTCAGGGATGAGAAGCTTTTGTTCACTCTGATTCGCGCCGCTTTTAACCAGAGGCGAAAGACGCTCGTCAATGCCCTTACAAACGCACAGACTCTGTCTGTCACGAAGGAGGAGGTTTTGCAGGCGCTTAAACAAATGGATGTGCCTGCTACCATAAGGGGCGAGGCGCTGACGCTTGAGCAGTTCGCACAGCTCAGTGATCTGCTCATGCTGTAATATTGACGCAGCCGGGTTTTTTATTTATGAATATACATCCTTGTCATATCCGGTTCATCGTCACCCTGCACCATACACAAAAACTCCCAGCCATATCTCTCATAAAAGCCTGTATGGTCGGTAACTAAATAAATAGGCGATATTCCTTTATCCCTCATATCGGTTACCACCATATTTAATAGCTTTCCCGCAATGCCTTTACAACGGTAGCTCTCTTCTGTGTATACAGCGCATACATTGGGTGTCAGATCCTTTCGATCATGGAAATCATTTTCGATTACCCCCATTCCGGCAACGATCTTTTTCCCATCAAGGCATAAATACCACCCATATTCCGTTTCCTGATTCAGGTATGCTTCCATACACTCTAAATACGCTTCTTTTGGCACACCCCATTTACTATGAAACCAAGCTGCCGCTTCGTCTTTGATTGCCGGTTCCTCTGTCAGCTTCATATATCTATATCCTTTCATCGATGTCCTCCCATATAACAATAAGGCACATAACAATGCCCCGGCGTTTTTATTTATGCCGATATAATTACAAGATTCAACCCATACTAACATCAATTTGCCTAAATTATAAGCAAGAAAAAAGACATGATATAGTAAAAAATAGTATATTTTCAGTAATTTTCGATTCCGTATTGCAATTAGAAATACATCGTAGTACAATGGTTTTGAAAGGTGGTGATACCATGAAAGATGCTACTGTAAGTGCACGTGTTGAATATGACATAAAGAATGAAGCAGAGGAAATTCTTCAGAAACTAGGTATTCCTGTTTCTGTAGTGATTAATTCACTATATCGCCAGATTATTTACAGGCATGGAGTTCCATTTTCTCTTATACTTCCGTCAGAGCCGAAGACATTAGATAGTATGACTAGCGAGCAGATGAGTGCAAAACTTCAGCATAGTTATGAACAGTCCCTTTTGGGAGAAGGTAGGCCGTTTAATGAAGTGTTTGATGAAGCGGAAAGGGGTCTTCTTTGATGGATTCATATGAGATTATTATGACACCGGATGCTACTGAAGACCTTTATGGGCTTCGTAACTATATTGCTGATGCTTTGCTCGTTCCGGATATTGCACTTTCCTATGTTCGCATCATTCGTGAAGAAATCAGTAAACTGAGTGAAATGCCGTCAAGAACTTGCCCGGTCGATGAAGAACCATGGCATTCAAGAGGAATTCGTAAAATTATAGTCAAAAACTTCTATGTTTATTACAGTTTATTACAGAGTTGATGAAGAACAAAAAGTAGTATATTTTCTAAATATCATTTATAGTAAGCGTAATCAGCTAAAGATACTCGATAAAATGAAAATGGAATAGAAATTAGTAAAGAGCCTCGTAAAATGTGCACTTTTAAGAGGCTCTTGATTAGCATAGATAGAAAAATCAATATCTTGTTATTTATAAAGATAACAAACCGAGGTTTTTTCTAAAAAAATTAGACAAAGGTATCAGATGATATGAAAAGAAATATTAAGGCTATGGAGAATAAATATCTTCTTTCATCGCTGAAATTGGTGCAAGATGTTTTTGCAAAGTGGGATAGTCCGGAAGAGGGTAAGACTGTGCGACAACTGGTGGAAGAAATACGTTCGAAGAAATATTATGTTCCGGAACTGGAACCGGTTATGGTTAATGAATAGAAGGAAATCCGCAGAATTATAATTCTCGAGGGTTTCAATCAAGCTATAAATTCGGAATAGAAGCAGGTCCGGATATAAAACTGCCATCCCCTGATTGTTTAATGGTTAAGGAATTGGAACCGAAAAGCCTTGAAAAGACACAAATAGTTTGCTACACTGAAAAAAGTGGAAATAAAATTATATAAAAGGAGCGGACAAATGAGCAAAGTTACATTCGATTATTCCAAGACTGCATCGTTCATCAGTGCAGACGAAGTAAAATTCATGAAAAAGGCAACTCTTGATGCCAAAGAGGTATTAGTATCCAAAACAGGAGCGGGAAATGATTTCTTAGGGTGGATCGATCTTCCTGTGAACTATGACAAGGAGGAGTTTGACCGGATTAAGGCAGCAGCAAAGAAGATTCAGGGTGATTCGGAAGTACTGCTTGTCATCGGTATCGGCGGTTCTTACTTGGGAGCAAGAGCAGCCATCGAATTTTTAAGACACAGCTTTTACAATGTTGTGGACAAGGAAGTGCGCAAAACACCGGAAATCTACTTTGTAGGAAATTCCATCAGCTCTACCTATATCAAGCATCTGATGGATGTAATCGGAGATCGGGATTTCTCTATTAACATGATCTCAAAGTCCGGTACAACGACAGAGCCTGCCATTGCTTTCCGTGTATTTAAGAAGCTGATGGAGGACAAGTACGGAAAAGAGGAAGCGGCAAAGAGAATTTATGCGACAACGGACAAGGCAAAGGGATCCCTTAAGAATCTCGCAAACGAAGAAGGCTATGAGAGCTTTGTTGTGCCGGATGATATCGGAGGTCGTTTCTCCGTTCTCACAGCAGTCGGTTTACTGCCGATCGCCGTATCCGGTGCAGATATCGATAAATTGATGGAAGGTGCCGCAAGCGGACGGAAGCTGGCACTCGAATCCGACTATGAGGAAAACGACGCTCTGTTATATGCAGCGCTCCGTAACGTGCTTCTCAGAAAAGGCAAGGGTATTGAGGTTCTGGCAAACTACGAGCCGGCAGTACACTATGTGTCCGAGTGGTGGAAGCAGTTATACGGTGAGTCAGAGGGCAAGGATCAGAAGGGTATTTTCCCTGCAAGTGTCGATCTGACAACGGACTTACACTCTATGGGTCAGTTCATTCAGGACGGTGCGAGAACACTGTTTGAGACAGTCATCAACATTGAGACATCCCGCGAGGAGATCATCATCGGTGAGGAACCGGTTGACCTTGACGGACTGAATTATTTAGCCGGCAAATCCGTGGATTTTGTCAATAAATCAGCGATGAACGGAACGATCTTAGCCCACACGGACGGCAATGTTCCGAACTTTATCATCAACGTGCCGGAGGTAAACGAGTTCTATCTCGGACAGCTGTTCTACTTCTTTGAGTTTGCCTGCGGTGTCAGCGGCTATTTACTGGGCGTGAACCCATTCAACCAACCGGGCGTGGAGAGCTACAAAAAGAACATGTTTGCTCTGCTTGGCAAGCCGGGTTACGAAGAGATGAGAGAGGAATTATTAAAGAGACTGTAATTGCCTGCGGCAGACAGTTTTGATGAAAGAGCATAAGATAAAAGGGCGCTTTTTGGGAAGTGCCCTTTTTTCGCATAGTGCAATCGGGAGAGCGCGCAGACGGTCATGATAAGATCGAAGGTTTAACAGGCAGTTTGAACGATGCATGGCGATATATTCGTTAGGGAAACACTGATTAAGTGTTTCCCGCGCGAAATTCGCAGGCACAAAGTGCCTTTCCACAGCGAATTTCTGCGCATCCATGCGGAGCAATCTAAGGAAAAGCTGATTTAATCAGCGTTTCCTTAGATTTAGGAAAGGAAGGGATAGGAGCGGCAATGAAAATCGTAATGGTGGAGAGAAACAGTGTGGGAACAGATATCGATGTCAGCTGTTATGAAAGGTTCGGGGAGGTCGTGTACTATCCGCAGACGACAGCAGAGGAAGCTGCGGAGCATATCGGTGATGCGGATATCGTCATCTCCAATAAGCTTCTCTTAAACGAGCAGACGCTGAAAGCTTGTCCGAACGTAAAGCTGATCTGTAACACGGCGACAGGATTTGACAACATCGACCTGAATTATTGCAATAAACGGGGCATTACCGTGACGAATGTCAGGGATTACTCGACGCAGTCCGTCGCACAGCACACGTTCGCCCTTCTTTTTTATCTGCTTGAAAAGCTGAAAAAATACGATGAATACGTCAAGTCGGGACAGTACATGGAGTGTGAGAGCTTTTCCTACTTCGGCTACG
>JAFUZE010000083.1 GCA_017476765.1 Lachnospiraceae bacterium | reverse complement strand
GGTGCAACAGCACTAATCTATCCAAATCAATTCTAATTCAGAATAAAAATCACAATTTAGGTGTCACATACTTGACACGAGCGGGCTCCGGCAAGACGACGCTTCTGTATACGATTAGCGGTATGGACGATGCGACGGCGGGAAAAATTGAGTTTTACGGCAGTGAGCTGACTTCCCTTACGGCAAATGAAATCAGTGACCTGCGGCTTAAGCAGATGGGATTTGTCTTTCAGCAGATGTATATGCTGAAAAACCTCTCCATCTATGATAATATTGTTTTGCCGGCTTATCAGGCAGCGGGAAGGCATGCAGACCGCAGGCAGATCAATGATCGCGCCAGAATGCTGATGGCAAAGCTGCAGATCAGCGATGTCGCAGATAACGATATTAGCGAGGTGTCGGGCGGGCAGCTTCAGCGCGCCTGCATTGCAAGAAGCATGATCAACAATCCGAAGATTATCTTTGCCGATGAGCCGACCGGAGCGCTCAATAAGCAAAGCTCCGAGGAGGTCATGGAGGAGCTGGGCAGGCTCAACGAGGAAGGCACGACGATGATGATTGTCACGCACGACGCAAAGGTTGCTTCCCGCTGTGAGCGGATTCTCTATATCGAGGACGGGAACATCCGGGATGAATTCCGGCTCGGGAAATTCACGAAGGATTCCGGGAGAAACCGCGAGAAGGAGCTAAACGACTGGCTTTTGAAGCTTGGCTGGTAGCTAGTCGTTTCACAAATAACTACACCAGACGGTGATGAAGCTGCAGGGAATGACAGCTATGCCGGTGCTTGTGAGGAGTATGCGATGGTTGGAAAAGACGTTGGCGGTGCTTTCGAATGGTGATGCTTGAAAAAGACGCTGCCGGTGTTCTCGAATGGCGATGCTTGAAAAAGATGCTGCCGATGCTTTCGAATAGTGCTGCGGATGCTTGGGAATGGAGATTAGGATGAGTGAGATTTTGATTGTGGAGGATCAGAAGGATTTGGCGAGGCTTCTCGGAATGTTTATCCGGAAAGCCGGTTTCACGGCAGATTGTGTAAGCACCGGGGAAGAGGCACTTTCTTATCTGCAAAACAGCAGCCCCAAATTGATGCTTCTGGATGTCAATCTCCCCGGCATGGACGGCTTTGCGGTATGCCGGAGGGTGAGAAAGCAGGGCAGCCTTCCGATTCTGATGCTCAGCGCAAGAATCGAAAAGGAGGATCAGCTGAGCGGCTTTCTGTTAGGGGCGGATGACTATATCGAAAAGCCGGTCGATCTGGATATTCTGATTGCAAAGATCAAGGCGGTTTTGCAGCGCATTTACGGCGAGGCGGATGAAGCCTCCATCATCGAGGCGGGTGATCTGACTGTCGATACGGCAGCGCATAAGGTGTATAAAAATGGCAATCTCCTGAATTTAAATGTCAAGGAGTATGAACTGCTCGTGCTGCTCGTAAAAAACAGGGGGAAAGTGCTGCACAAGGACTATTTGTTCAATGAAATCTGGGGTGCGGACAGCTTCAGCGAGAATCAGACGCTGACTGTGCATATCAAGCGGCTTCGCGATAAAATCGAGGATTATCCAAAAGAACCGGAGCATATAAAAACGATATGGGGAGTAGGGTATTGCTATGAAGAGGTATAATCGGCTGATGGCAGCGACAGTTGTAATCTATGTGCTGGTGGCGGCAGGGGCAGGCATCCTTGTCTGGAGAATGCAGAGCCGCCGGGACGGTGCGTACAAGGTCGAGGTCAACCGCATCGTGTCCGAGGTGACGGAGCTGGCGGAGCGTGCAAGTGCCGGAGAGAATAGCGCAGGCAAAGGAGAGACCCCTGAGGATGCGAAGGAGAATAGCGCAGAGATAGGAGAAGCTCATGAGGATGCCGGGGAGAACAGAAGTATGCTCATCACGCAGAGGATTCGCGAGATGTCGGAGGAATCGTACCGGTATGTTTGCGCAGTTTCGTTTCTGCCGGTGCAGGGGAATCAAATATCGAACTCGTTTTCATCAGAGCAGGGAAAGGATGAGACCGAAGCCTTTTTTCAGGGCGGGCTTGTCATGAATACCCAAGAGCTGCAAAAGGAGATTTATCCCATTTATGCCGGCACAGAGCTCGCCGGATTTCTTCGAATGGATATTCAAAGGGAAAACAATGCGGGTTTGCTCGTTTCAGTGCTTGAAATATCTCTCTTACTGCTGGAAATGACAGTGCTGTCCGTGCTGTTTTATCTGAGATTCCGGATACTTGTACCGTTTCTGCGCATGCAGCAGCTCACCTATGAATTATCTAGGGGCAATTTAAAGGGGGAGATTATGCAGGAAAAGAACCGCTATTTCGGGCGGTTTGAGTGGAGTCTCGCCCAGTTAAAGGACAATCTCGAGGTCAGGCGCAAAAGGGAGCTGGAGCTTTTGAAGGAGCGAAAGCTGCTGCTTTTATCGCTGTCCCATGATATCAAAACGCCTCTTGCCACGATTCAGCTTTACAACCGCGCATTGCAGGCGGGTGTGTATGATACAGAGGAAAAGCGCACAGAAATCTACAGACAGATTGAGCGGAAGATCAATGAGATCGAGAGTTATCTGGAACAGCTTTTGTCTGCCTCACGCGAAGAGCTGATGGATATCGAGGTTAAGCAGGGCGAGTTTTACTTGGATGAGCTGATGGGACAGGTGCTGTCCGTATACCGGGAGCAATGTGAGCTGCGCAAGATCGAGCTGTCGGTGGGGACATATGAGAACCGTCTGTTTAAGGGAGATTTGCACCGTCTTGTCGAGGTGTTTGAAAACATTTTTGAAAATGCGTTTAAATATGGAGATGGAAGGCGAATAGAAATATCCTTCTACGAGGAGGATTATTGTCAGCTCATCCGCGTATTCAATACGGGTGAACCGGTGGCGGAAAATGATTTTGCCCATCTGTTCGAGAGCTTTTTCCGTGGGAGCAATACCCGCAGGCGGCAGGGAAACGGATTAGGACTTTATATCGCCAGAGAGATTCTGCATAAAACGGGTGGGGAGATTTTTGCCGAGAGTGAGGAAAACGGCATGGCGTTTGTGGTGGTTCTGCCGATGTAGCTGGCACACTGACACATTGGTTTTCCGTGATTGGAAGGCTTTTATGTAAGAATATTTTCTCAAAAGTGTCAATATAATCCCAAACGTTGTCTAAAAAACTATATTTCTTTGTATTTAATACATAAATAGAATAATTTTACAGAAAATAACGCAAAAAATATTGAAATTAGGTAAAGGGAATCGTAAAATAAGTATATTACTAAATATTTATCAATGATACAAATGAGGGAAATATGAAAAAATATACTTATACGATTTTCAACAAAAAGCTTTTTGTATTCTTAATTCCGCTTCTTATAGCTACGCAAATCTTTTTCATGCCTGTTCAGGCAGCGGAAATTCAATATGATGAACTGAACCGAGTGAAGCAAATCGAATATGAGGATGGGAGCAGCATTCACTATACCTACGATGCGAATGGAAATATCAAAGAGGTAGAGACGGATGCATCCGAAGCAAATTCCGGCAGTACCGGCGGCAAAACCGGAGGAGACGGCACGGACGGAACCGGCGGCAAAAGCGGGGGAGACGGCACGGACGGAACCGGCAGCAAAACCGAAGGAGACGGCAAGAGCGGTGCATCCGGGGGACAGGGCAGCGCGGCAGGTCAAAGCAAGGACAGCGGAGCGGGCTCAGGTTCGGCGGACGGTACGCAGCAGCCTGACAAAAACGATGCAGGTCAAAATCTCGTAGGGAAGAAAATTTCCACCAAGACCGGGCGCTATCAGATCACGGCGGACGGCAAAACCAAGACCGTTACTTTTTTAGGGGCGAAGTCTGCGGCAAAAAAGATGAAGCTCCCGGATACGGTTACCTATCGGGGGAGCAGATATAAGGTCACAAAAATTGCGGACAATGCGTGGAAGGGCAAGACAAAACTGAAAAAGGTCACAATCGGAAAATATGTGACGACGATCGGTTCCAAAGCGTTTTACGGGTGCAAGAGCTTAAAGAAGGTCATCCTGAAATCCACGAGCTTAAAGAAGGTCGGAAAGAAAGCCTTCACAGGAACGCACAAAAAATTAGTCGTAAAGGTGCCGAAGAGCAAACTGAAATCCTACCGGATGCTTCTGAAAGGAAAAGGGATGAAAAAGACGGCAAAGGTGAAGAAATGAAGTACATAAGGCTTTCGGCAGTCTTTTTATCGGCGGTCATGCTCTGTTTTTTGCTCGAGCTCTCTACGATGCTCATTCCGCAGAAAGCAATACAGAAGGGCGCAGAGAAATCGGCACTGTATTACAGGGATAAGCTTTTGTTTCAGGAGAAGGTTCGCGGTTATAAAAATACGACCGTTGACTACTATGCGGACTGTATTTTAGTGAACCTGATTTATGAAATGGATACCGAATCTCCGGTTTTCTCCGTCCTTCGTGCGGCGTATTATGACGGAGAAAACCTTGATACCGATACCGACCTGCTCGAGGCGGTATTTAACGGCAGGGAAGCGAATGTCTCATACGGCAGATACTGGCACGGCAGCATGATCTATCTGCGGCCGCTGCTTGTTTTTACAGACATAAAGGGAATTTATTTATTTTTACGGATGATTCTGATCATCGGGGTCGTGCTTGATGCAGGCTGGATGCTTTACAAGAGGGAGATTCGGGCGGCAGTCTGTTTTTTGAGCGCGTTTGTTTTTACCGGCGGATTTTGGATGTCTGCCTGTATCGAGTATGTCAATGTCATGCTGCTTGCGTTGTGCATGATACCGCTCTTTTTGCGGGCAAAGGAGAAAGGATTCGAAGCCTTGTATTGCCTTTGCGTCGTCGATGGTGTGCTCACCTGTTTTTTTGACTTTCTGACAGCGGAAACCCTGACGATCACGCTGCCGCTTTTGTGTGTGCTGTGCGCAGGGGAGAGCACAAGCCCTGCACAGCCGAAGCGCCGGGAAATACCGGGTGTGGCAGTAGGAGGGTTGGTTTCGTGGGGCATGTCCTATGCAGGAATGTTTTTGGTAAAGTGGATGTTATGCGGTCTGTCTGCGGGCGGTGATTCTGTGCCGGATGCCTTTGGGAGAGCCGGAGTGTACATGCAGGGAAGCCCCCTGTCAGCAGTTATGAGGAATATAGAGATGCTGTTTCCTGTGCCGGAGGGTACATCGGAAATCGTCCTGCAGGCGTGCGCTGTCGCATGGCTGATTCTTCTTGTCGCAGTGACAGTCTTTCTGTTTTGGTGCTTATCTGCGGGGCAGGCAGCAGCATTTGTGATGCTTGCGGCGGTTCCCTATGTGCGGTTTCTTTTTTTGAGCGGGCACAGCATAAAGCACTGCTTTTTTACCTACCGTGCACAGATGGCAACGCTCTTTATGCTCGCGGCCGCAATCAGCGAAGGCGTTCGGCATCGGACGGAACGCAAAAGAAGCTAAGAAACGGAAAAAGCGACGGTTTGGAAAGAAACAGAAAAAAGAGAAGAGATAGAAAGAGAAGCGATCGGAAGAAGCGACGGTGTAGAAAGAGTGAAACAGAAAAAAGATGGAAAACGAATGAGGCACAAATAAAAACGGAGTAGAAACATAGCGGAAGAAAGAGTGGGGTTACGAAATGAAGAAAAAGAAAACAGGTATTTGGGAAGGGAAAAAGAGGCTTTCGTCTGTGCGGAAAATGGCGCTCCTGCTGGCGTTTGTGATGCTTGCTGAGAGCATTCCGTTTCCGGAGGTGCAGGCAAAGGCAGCCATTGTGACGGACTGGGAGGAGTATTCGTCGGAGCTTGGTATGGTACAGGCGGCTGCATACGGCGGGGGCTGTTGGCTGACGGTCATCGAAACCGGAGACATATACCGCTCGGCGGACGGCTTGGAGTGGGAATGGGCATGCAGCCTTGACCCGGAGCGCTACAGCATTTATGAAGCACGCCTGAAATGGGCAGGCGATGCATTCTATTTATACGGCGTGCCGTCAATGTTTTTGCGTTCTGACGACGGCGCCGAATGGACAGAGATTTCGGTCGGTGAAAGCAGAATCAGCGATGTCGTCTGGGAAAACGGAGTTTATTATGCGGCGACAGGCAGCAGCAAATATGATTCCGGCACCTATGTCATGGAGGAACCGGCGCAGCTTTATACAAGCGGGGATGGGGAAAACTGGGAGAAGCTTTGTGAACATGCCGACACGCAGGGGGAGACTTTCCTTGCCGCAGGCGGAGGCAGACTCGTTGCGACAGATTACGTGGACACCAGACTTTATACCTACAGCCCGGACGGCGAGCTGCTGTCTGTGTTTGACCTTCCAAAAGGCACCTACGTCAGTTCCGACAAGGTAGCGGTCGGATATGTGGGCGAAAGCTTTGCAGCCGTTTTAAACGGGAGGCTCTACAGCTCGGCGGACGGTGAGGAGTGGAAGCTTGTCAATCCGTCCGGCGACCTTTACCCGAGGCAGCACCAGGCAATGTTCCCGGCAGGAAACAGCCTGTATTTTCTCCGTGAAAGCAGCTCCGGGCTTTATCAGATCGAAGCGTCCGCACCGGGATGCCTGACGTTTAATTACTTTGCGCCCGGTGAATCGGAGGAAGCGTATGCGATGGCAGCAGATGAGGAATCGATCGTCGCATTTGGCATTTCTCACATTTTGAAGCGTTCGCTTGTCGGAGATCACCAGCCGGAAGGGAGCGGGCAGACCGTTCTGACTAAGGATCAGTCCGTGACCGGTGACTATGAGCTGAAGGGCACCTATGACCTTGCCGGACATACGTTCACGGTAGACGGTGATGTGACCGGAAGCGGGGCAGAGATACGGACCGAAGGCGGCAGACTGGTCATCACCGGAGACTGTACGCTTGGCGGCAACACGGTGATAGCAGGTGAGGTCGAGATACAGGGCTCACTGCTCCTCCAGGGGACGTGCCTTGTGTGCGAGGGAGCGCAGATACACGTCGGAGGCGATGTAAAGGTGTCCGGCGAGGAATATAATTACGGAATTGAGATGAAGCAGGAGACCGATGAGATTACAATAGCCGGAAATCTGGTCTATGACACGGACTATGCGTGTGCGAAAACTGCCGGATGTATATCGGTTGCAGGCAATGTCACGCTCGGGGACGGATACCGTGCGGGGGAGGCGCACAGACTGGTGCTCTGCGGCAGTGCAAGGCAGCAGCTGAGAACAGGTGTGCAGACCCGCATCGGAACTTTGGTATTTTCCAATGGCAGCCGGGAGGGAATTGTCATTGATGATGCCGGAAGAAGGGATCGCAGCGATATTTGCGAAAAGATTGAGTATGCAAAGGACGCAGGTGCGCCGACCGCGCCGTCCGGACTGCGTGTAATCCGGCGGACCGGTGACAGCGTCTATTTGTCGTGGAATGCTGCTGCGGACGATACGATCGTAAAAGGCTATCATATTTATAAGGACGGAAAGCTTATTGAGGAAAGCTGTACGGATACGAGCTATCAGGATACGGAAGCGGGTACGCAGGAGTCCGTTTATTATGTGACCGCATATGATCCGTTCTCAAACGAATCGGAAAGGAGCAATGAGGTGTCTGCGTCGGTAAGTATCCCGGTATTTACCGCAGTCACTCCGGAAGAAGGGGCAGTCCTCGGACAGTCTGTTCGGCTGTATGTACAGATATCGGGTCTGTCCGATGCGAGGGAAGGCTATGTGGATGCGTTCCTGGTCGATTCGCAGTCCGGGAGCCGCAAGGAGATTACGACCACGCACCGTATGGATGAAGGAAAAAACGGTGCGTATCTGTACATACCGTGGGATTTGTCGGAATTTAAGGCGGAGCAGGATATCACGGTCGAATTTGTCGTTACGGATTACAGCGGCTATCAGATCAAAAAGACCGTGCAGTATCATATTGACCGCACACCGCCGGATATTCCGGTATCGCTTGCGGCGAACGATCAGGACAAAAAGGTCGCGCTTACCTGGAACGAAAGCAGCAGCGAGCAGAATGTCGCTTACTACCACATATACCGCAGAAAGTACGGGGAAAGTGAATTTACATGGCTGACACGGACAGCAGGATGGGTCTTTTCCTATACCGATGCGAGCGTCGAGGAAAGCGTAAGGTATGAGTATGCCTTAAAGGCAGAGGACAGCCGTGGGAATGTCAGTGATTTTTCGAAAATCGCCTCGGTCTATGTGAGACAGGATACACAGTCGCCGGTCATCGAAAGCCTTACCTGCGGCAAGAAACGGCAAAACGGCACGGTCACTGCCACCTTTACAGGCTCGGATAACCGTGCGGTTACTGCCTATGAGCTTTACCTTGTGAAACAGGAGACGGACAGCACACAGAAGAAGGATACGGAGGATTCGGACAAGCAGGAGAAGCCGGAGGGAGTGCTTGTCGGCAGCTACCGGGGACCGGAGAGCGGTTCTTGGAGCGGAAAAAGCGGCAGCTGCTCCTTTGATTCCGCAGCATACCCGGACGGAGCGTATGTTCTGACCGTTTATGCGCTCGATGCGGAGGGAAACCGGAGCGTGGGAAAATCACAGGAGCTGATTGTTGATAACAGCGGACCGGAGAAACCGACAATCACTGCAGGAACAGTAAGCTGCACTTCCGCTGCGCTTGCATGGAGCGAGTCGGCAGAGGAGGACTTTGCCGAATACCGCCTTGAGGAACAAAAGGACGGCGTATGGCAGACACTCCTGCACACAAAAACAGAACGCAGCTATTTTGTCACCGGGCTTTTGCCGGATCACACCTATCAGTACCGCATCTATGCCGTGGACGATCTTGGCAACGAGAGTGAGCGCTCCGATATTCTCACAGTCACAACGCCAGAGGATGAGGAGGCGCCGGGGCGCGTTCCGGCAGCTTCCCTGCAAAGGCAGACCGGAAGCCGCATCAGCTTTTCGTGGAAGCCTTCTGCGGATAATGTTGCCGTAGCCGGTTACCGCATTTACCGTGATGGGGAGCTAGTTGCACAGACAGGCGCAGATGAGAGGAGCTTTTCCGATACCGGGCTCGAGAGCGAGAAACGCTACGCCTACGAGCTGACCGCCTTTGATGAAGCGGGAAATGAATCGGTCAGAAGCGCTGCGCAGATGTTTACGACGCAGCTGCCCATCATCAGCAGATTTACGCCGGAAGACGGCTCCGCCATCGGCACGAATCAGACAAAGCTCACCTATGTCCTGCCGAATGAAACAGTCAGAGGAAAGCACAGGGTCGTGCTTGGCTTTTATAATCCCGCATCGCAGAGCTGGGAGGAACTCTATGCAAAGGAGCAGCCTGCATTTGTGTCGGGAAACGGCGGTAAGAGCGATACGATCCTATGGGATACCTCTGCGCTGAGAGAGGATCAGGAGGTCAGGCTCCGTCTCACGGTCACGGATGAGGACGGCAACGTGACGGAAAAGGAATACACCTATCATCTCGACCGCACGCCGCCCCGGATTCCGGTTGATTTTGGGGGCAGCGAAAAGGATGCGAAGATCACGCTGACTTGGTCAGGGAGCGCCGATAAGGACTGTGCGCTCTACCGCATATACAAAAAGGAGCTTCTGGAATACATAGACGAAAACAGCGTCAGCGGAAATACGCTCATCGAGCAGTCCAAACAGGGCTACGAGCTTTTGACAGAGCTCAAGGCAGGCAGCAGGGAGACCTTTACCTATGTGGATGCCGATGTGCTCCAGCTCCATCAATATGCGTATTATATCGAGACAAGCGATGCCTTTGGGAATATGGCGCAGTCGCAGTCCGTCCTTCTTTTTGTGGCAAGTGATGTCACACCGCCTGCTCCGCCGACCGATGTGTCGGTCAGGACACGGACCGGATCGTCGATCACGATTGCGTGGGGCGGTGCGACGGATAATGTCGGCGTGGCGGGGTATAATGTGTATCGAAATGGGAAGAAGATTGCGGAAAATATTGCACAGCGCCTATATCAGGACAGAGGAGAAGATTTAGAAGAAGGTCTTTTGGTGAATGTCCCTTACATTTATACAGTGACCGCCCTTGATTTGTCGGGAAACGAATCTCAAACGAGTCCCCGGACGGAGGGCGCTCTTGCCATGCCTAAAATTACAGGCATACAGCCGGAGGATCATTCTGTTGTAGGGCAGAAGCAAATCACGCTGCAGGTTGAGTTTGCGGATGTCGGAAACAGCAAAGGGAATACGGCACAATTTCAGTGGTATGATACCGCATCCGGACAGTGGGTAACTATTTGTGAGGAGCCGCTTGCCCAGCAGGGGAACGGAGCCGGCTCACTGAAGGCTGTATGCAGGTGGACGCCTCCTCAGCTTCCGGGCGATGAGGATGAGGAAATCGACGTAAGGGCGATTGTGACGGATGCGGATGGAAATGCGGGCAGTCAGACCGTGACCTATACGATTGACCGGACAGCGCCTATGCCGCCTGCGCTATTGACAGCAACGGAGCAGCAAGGTGTTATTGTGCTGGAATGGACACCGGGAAGCAGCTCCGATATTGAAGGATACTATCTGTATAGGAGAGAGGTCGGCGCAGCGGAATATATCCGGATTGCACAGATCAAAGAGCGGATGAGCAGCTGGTATCAGGATGGAAGCGTTCAGACGGGAGCAGTCTATGAATATAAGATTTCGGCTTATGATATGTTCGGAAGAGAAGGGGAGATGAGTGAGAACACCGAAGCGCTGACCGTATCCGAGGATACGCAGGCACCAAAGATAGTTCATATGAATCCGCTCTCATG
>JAFUZE010000082.1 GCA_017476765.1 Lachnospiraceae bacterium | reverse complement strand
GGAAGGAATCATGAAGAAAAAGCTACTAAAGGGTGTTCTCGTGCTGTCCCTTGCAGGCGCGCTCGCATTCAGCGGTGTCGGCGTTGGAACAGGGGGAACGTTGGATGCTTATGCGGCTAAGATTGTCGCAAAGGCTGACTTAAGTCCGGTGACAGGCATTGCGTACAATGCAACGACAGGAAGGGTTTCATGGAATAAGGTATCGGGTGCGACCAGATACGACGTGGAGATCAAGAATGCAGCAGGCACAAAGGTATGGTCGACTACTTGGAATTACAATTTGTATGTGACACCGAGTCTGAGCTCCGGTTCTTACACGGTGACGGTCAAAGCAATTAACAGAAATGAAGCGTATGTAGTGGCATCCAATCTCACGAGCACAGCGGGATATACATACGGTACGGACTATAATTACTCCGAGTGGGATTCCGACGGGACGAAAGTAACGCTTTACAAATATCCGTCCAGTACCGGAACGGCAGCTATCACAGTTACGGATACGAAGAGCAGCAGTACGACGACGATCACGGCACTTCCGTGTATTAAGCTGAAGGAAAAAGGCGATACGTCGGCAACCTTTACGACGTCTGCCGCTTTGACGCTTCGGGAGGATGAACAGCTGAGATGGGAGTATTCCAACAATGCAAAGTTTGAGAGCAACTCGGCAAAGGATTTATTTAAATACACGAGCACGAAATACGATGGGCAGACGGATCTGGATTTGTCGGTGAGCTATTCATATTTTAATCCGGGCGATACGATCTATGTCCGGGCAAGGATTTATAACAGCGCATATAACTATAAGACCTCATCGGATGAAAAATATACGGCGTACTCTGCGGTAGTCACATTGACTACACCGAAGGCAAAGATGTCAGGAATCGGTGTCGTATCGACAGCATCCTCGATTCAGCTGACCGCAAACACGACAAGAGGTGTGGTGACCGGTTATCAGTTTGCCAAGAAGGCGGGCTCTAAGTGGGTGACACTCGGCACATCGACGGATAACACCTTTGTGGATAACACCGTTTTAAAGGAGACGACTTATTCGTACCGCGCACGTGCGTACACCTATAACGAGACGACCAAAAAGACGATATGGACAGACTGGCTTGAGACAAAGGCGATGACATGGGGCTCGAATTTGGCTCTGAAGGCGGATGCGGCAAGTGCATCGAGCGTGAAGCTGACATGGAAGAAGATTGCCGGAGCGCAGGGCTATGAGGTGTACCGCTACGAGACGGGAAGTAATACGCTCAACTATGATAAGGGCGTTTCGGTAGAGAGCCACAGTGCGGAGTTTTTAGTGAAAACACTCGGAAAGAGCAAAAAATCCTATACGGATAAGAAGCTCACAAAGGGGCGCTCCTACACCTATGTGGTGCGTGCCTATAAGACAATCGGAAAGCAGAAGGTTTACATTGTGGATAGCGCGTCCATCAGCTTAAAGGCGGGTTCGATCTCCGGAGCAGATGACTATGTGACGGCAGCCGGCAAGTACGTTGCAACATGGAGTAAGGCAACCGGTCTCAAAGGCTACTATGTAGAGCGTCAGGATCCGCTTACCAGTCAGTGGACGACAATCAAGACCCTCAAGGGCACGGCAACCAGCTATACCTTCGATAAGGTAAATCCGGGCAGTGATACGGTCACCTACCGCATTCGCCCGTTTGACGGTGATGCTGTTTATTCAGGCTACACGGTTCGTGTTTATCCGACAATTGCAGCTCCGACGAAGGTGAAAGCGGTCAAGACGGCAAACGGCGTACAGGTTTCCTGGTCCGCAGTAGCAGGAGCAGATTATTATGAGGTATACAGAACGACCAGCAGCAGATACACCTACAACAAGACGACAAAGGCTTACTCTTATACGGGTGGTGAAAGCGTATACGAGGGTGCCGTAAACACGACAGGCTGCCAGCCGGAGAAAAATGCATGGGATACTTATAACAGTATGGGAACCTATGCGACCACCAGCATTCGTACAACAAGCGTGGAGGATAAGGCGCTTACCTACCGCCAGACGGCAAGGGACGATAACGGTGATCCGATTGTGGCTTCCACACTGCCGGATGGCACGAAGATTTATCAGACAGAGGAAACATTTTACGACAATGTTCAGGGACCGGAGGCAGGCAAGACTTATTACTATTATGTAGTAGCCTGCGTTGACGATGCCAACGGTGCGGTTTCTTCCGGCACGATGACAAGCGCATGCACGAAGGCTGCGGAGGTTACCTACACGAACAAGGCTGCGACGAAGGTCAGCAAGATCACCGCTGCAAAGAGCAAGAAGAAGGGTCAGGTTACTGTATCCTATAAGAAGGTCAAGGGTGTCAGCGGCTACGCAATCTATCGTTCTACGAAGAAGAACGGAACCTATACGTTAGTCGGCACGACGACCAAGACAAGCTTTACCGATGCTTCCGCACCGTCCAAAAAGACCGTTTACTACAAGGTTGCATCCTATGTAACCGGTGAGGTGAAGGCAAATATCTATTCCGCAAAGACGGCGGCTAAGAGTGTTAAGGTAAAATAAGCGGAAAGCGTTAAAGAGAAATAGTTTGCGGTCTGCTTGCCGATGGGATGAGGTCAGACTGCAACAGAGAAAACGTCAGAAACTGCAGGAAACGTTAATAAGAAAAGCTTCGGGACACAGGAAAAGGTTCCGAAGCTTTTTTGTGCGATAGCCTGACAGGCGGAACATATGCTTGCATGAATTTCGCGTCAGTCCTCCTCTATGACATGAATTTCCAGATAATCAAAATCCACACTGTCAATAAAGCTGTCTGCGTAAAAGCGTGCTTTGTCATGTTTTTTGAAATCCGCGACTGTCTTATCGAGCCAGATCGGTTCCGATAAGTCAAATTCCAGGCAGAGCTCATGAAGCGCCCGAAACACCTTGTGCGTCCGGGTGTCGTCGGAATCATCACAGATGACGGAATCCCGCAGCATGCGGTTACCTTGAAAAATTTTTCCCCATAAGCGGAACATCGGCAAAGACCTCCTGAATATCGTGCGGCAGTGCTCCTGACAGCCGCAGGCATTTGTCCGTAACCACATAGCGGGTGCGTGGCCCGGAAGTGACAGTAACAATATAGCGTAATTTCCCCGAAAAGTAAAGCGGCGGCACTTCACAAGCTCATTTTTTAATGCTATACTGGTATGGATATTTTGGCGAAAGCCTTATGCTGCGCACGTTTGGCAGCACGATAAATGATAGAAGAGGCCTGTTTTATGGTATTTAATTCCTTCAGCTTCCTGCTGTTTTTTCCGATTGTCGTATGGATCTATTTTATTATACCGAAGAAAATAAGATATATCTGGCTGCTGATTGCCAGCTATTATTTTTATATGAGCTGGAATGCCCGCTATGCCCTGCTCATTGCCGCCTCCACGCTCATCACCTATGTGAGCGGTCTTCTTCTGGAGCGGGCGGATGCCGTTTCGGAACAGGAGAAGCAGGCAAGCTTAAAAAAATGGATTGTTGCAGGCAGCTTTGTGACAAATCTCGGCATTTTATTTTTCTTTAAATATTTTGATTTTGCGTTATCTGTGCTGAACCGGCTTTTGGGAGGGCTCGGCATCGGAATCGTGGAAAAACCGTTTGACGTGCTGCTTCCGGTCGGGATTTCCTTTTATACGTTTCAGGCGCTCTCCTACACGATGGATGTCTACCGTGGGCAGCTTAAGGCAGAGAAAAATCTGCTTCGCTATGCGCTGTTTGTCTCCTTCTTTCCGCAGCTTGTCGCAGGACCGATCGAGCGCTCGACGAGCCTGCTCGGTCAGCTTGGGCGGGTGCATGAGATCAAGCTATGGAACTATGACAGGATAACGAGCGGTCTTTCGATGATGCTTTGGGGCTATTTTATGAAAATGGTCATTGCCGACCGCCTTGCGATCTATGTGGACAACGTGTTTGACAATTATACGCAGTACGGGGCGACCGTGCTCATTCTGGGAGCCGTATTTTTTGCCTTTCAGATTTACTGTGATTTCGGGAGCTATTCCCTGATTGCGATCGGCAGTGCGAAGGTCATGGGCTTTACGCTGATGGAAAATTTTGACACCCCGTATTTTAGCCGCAGCATCAAGGAATTCTGGCGCAGATGGCATATATCCCTGAGTACATGGTTCCGCGATTACCTCTATATTCCGCTCGGAGGCAGCAGGAAAGGGAAAATAAGAACTTATGTAAACCTGATGATTACGTTCCTCGCCAGTGGGCTATGGCATGGAGCGAGCTTCAGCTTTGTCGTCTGGGGAGGGCTGCACGGGCTCTATCAGATCATCGGAAGCGTTTTAAAGCCGTGCAAGAGGAAGCTGACAGATGCGCTGCGGGTCAAAACAGACTGTTACAGCTATGAACTTCTGCAATGCATCATCACGTTTGTGCTGGTCGATTTTGCATGGATTTTCTTCCGCGCGAATTCCCTGTCTGCCGCAGCAGCCTATCTGGGGCGCATTGTCCGCCATGCAGACCCGTGGGCATTGTTTGACGGCTCGGTTTTTGCAGCGGGACTTAGCATGCCTGAATTTCTGGTCGCTGTCTGTGGTCTGCTGATTCTTTTGGCGGTAGACCGTATCCGCTGCCGGAAAGGAATGCAGCTGGATGCCTATTTGAATACACAATCCCTGTGGTACCGCTGGGGAGTTTACATCTTTCTCATTTGTTCGATTCTGATATTCGGAATCTACGGAACCGCCTACGATGCGACGGAGTTTATTTATTTCCAATTTTAGTGCAGACGGAAGGGAGTACGGCCTTGAAAAAAGCACTAGGTAAGATACTGGGATTTTTTTTGATTCTCGGTATCATTCTCACACAACTGAATCGTATTTTTTCCTTTAAATACGAGGACGGCATCCGCCAGATGGAACAGTTCTACCGGCAGGAGAAAGGAACGGTCGATGTGCTTGTGCTCGGTTCCTCCCATGCGTTTGTTGATATCGATCCTGCCGTTTTGTACGAGCGTCAGGGAATCGCCGCCTATGACCTGTGCGCCAGCATGCAGTCCACATGGCATACCTACTATGATCTGAAGGAGGCACTCAAATATCAGAAGCCGAAGCTCGTTGTCATGGATGTGTTCCGCATCGTGGAGAATTTTAATTATTCGAAGGAGAGCAAGCTGATCAAGAGTGTCTACGGCATGCGTCCGTCGAGAGACAAGCTCGAGGCGATCCGTGCGGGCTTAAGTGAGGAGGAGCAGGCATCTGCATATTTGTATTTCCTGGAATTTCCAAGCTACCACAGCCGCTATACCGATTTGACGGAGGAGGATTTTACCGATCATCCTTCGAAGCTTGCGGGCTATAAGGGATATTATCCGGCGACGGAGGTGACCGAGCTGAAACGCCCTCGGGTCGAGGACATCTCGGAACGCTATCCGATCGAGGAGAAGACAAAGGAGTATTTTATCAGGATTCTTAAGCTGGCGAAGGAAAACAACATACCGGTTCTTCTCATCAATGCGCCGTATCGGATGAGTGAGGACGATAAAAGGGTGTACAACTCGCTTGAGGATTTGCTGGAGGAGCTCTCCGCCGAATACCCGACCGTCTATGTGGATTTTAACCGGATGTATGACGAGCTTGGACTGGATTTTGAGGTGGATTTTGCGGACGAGGATCATTTGAACCGCACCGGTGTGCAAAAGCTTGATTCGTACCTTGCCGACTATCTCGCAGCACATTATGAACTGCCGGACCGGAGAGAGGATGCACGCTTTGCAAGCTATCTGTGTAATCAGTTTTGATCCTCGAATCATAGGTATAAGATTGACAAGGATTAAAAGGAAAAGAAAAAGAAGAATATTAAAACCGGACTGTGTGCGGTTGATTAGCGAGGAGAATGAGAATTGAAACATGCCCCTTTTAAGAATTATATGAAGGCAAAATCAGAAAAATTAGAAAAAGTACTTGCATTCCCTGAAAAACTATGCTAGAATCTATGAATGTAATGGGCTATCGCCAAATGGTAAGGCAACGGACTCTGACTCCGTCATTTCAAGGTTCGAATCCTTGTAGCCCAGTTTGTCGAACAATAAAAGGTGCCGGAAACAGTACCTTTTATTGTTTCTTTTTTTGCCATATTTTGCATATATGCATACAGGAGGGAAAAGGATGTTGCTGCTTGGAGAAAAACAGAAGCTGACGATTGTCAAGACGGTTGATTTCGGTGTATATCTGGCGGAGAGCGCCGAGCGTGATCAGGAGCGCGTGCTGCTTCCGAAAAAGCAGGTGCCGAAGGATGTAAGGCTCGGGGATGTGCTGGACGTCTTTTTGTATAAGGATTCGAAGGATCGCCTGATTGCGACGGTGCATGAGCCGAAGCTGACAATCGGGCAGATTGCAGAACTGACCGTTTCGGATGTGCAGCCGATCGGGGCATTTCTGGACTGGGGGCTGGAAAAGGATTTGTTTCTTCCGTTTCGGCAGCAGACCAAAAAGCTTCGCGTGGGCGATGCGGTGCTGGCGGCACTGTATGTGGATAAGAGCAGCCGCCTGTGCGCTACGATGAAGATTTATCCGTATCTGTCGAAGGAAAGCCCGTATCAGAAGGATGAGCAGGTATCCGGGAGAATCTATGAGATCAGCGACCAGTTCGGGGCGTTTGTCGCAGTGGATGACCGGTATTCTGCGCTCATTGCCAAGAAGGAGATGTACGGCAGACTGGAGGTAGGCATGCAGATTCAGGCGAGAGTCTGTGAGGTCAAGCCGGACGGAAAGCTGGATCTGTGCGTCCGTCAGAAGGCGTATATGCAAATACCGGACGATGCGGAAAAGGTACTGGAGGCAATGTGCAGGCAGGGCGGCAGGCTGCCGTTTACGGACAAGGCTTCGCCGGAGCTCATCCGGGAGCAGATGGATATGAGCAAGGCAGAATTTAAGCGTGCGGTAGGTCATCTTCTCAAAAATAAAAAAATCGAGATTCTGGACGATAGCATCCGTCTTTTGTAAAAAACCAAAGGTATCTTTCGGAAAATCCTTTTGTAAAAATGCGAAGATTCTGTTTGTGTTATCGCAGTATTTCTAGTATAATGAGTTTTGGCAGTTTGATGTGCGGACATTTATCGAGAAGGAGAAGTCTTTAATTATGAAAGCGGATGAGATTTATTTAGATCAGAAGCACGAGTGCATGAGTGCAGATGAGATGGAGGCACTCCAGAGCGAGCGTCTGGTGGACACGGTAAAACGGGTGTACGAGAACGTTCCGTTCTATACGGAAAAAATGAAGGAGCTCGGAGTAGAGCCGGGGGACATTAAAGGAATTGAGGATATCGGAAAGCTTCCGTTCACGACGAAGGAGGATTTGAGAAACAATTATCCGTTCGGTCTGCGGGCAGTGCCTGCGGAGGACATTGTCAGGGTACAGGGAACCTCGGGAACGACAGGTAAGCTTACGATTATCCCGTATACACAAAATGACGTGGATGCATGGGCGGAATGTATGGGCAGGTGCCTGACAATGGCAGGACTGACGCGGAAGGATATCATTCATGTTTGCTACGGCTACGGTCTGTTTACGGGAGGTCTGGGGGCTGATTACGGCGGACAGAGGATCGGAGCGATGTGCGTGCCGATGTCTGCGGGCAACACACAGAGACAGATTATGTGTATGGAGGATTTCGGTGCAACAGCGATTGCATGTACACCGTCCTATGCGCTCAACTTGGCAGAAGCCATTCAGGCAGCAGGCAAGGTGGATGCGATGAAGCTGAAGGTCGGCATTCACGGTGCGGAGCCGTGGACGGAGGAGATGCGGAGCAAGATTGAGAACATTCTCGGAATCGAGTGCTTTGATATATATGGACTTTGCGAGATGACAGGTCCGGGCGTGGCGATGGATTGCCGCGAACATAACGGATTACATATTAACCATGACTATTTCTATCCGGAGATTCTGGATCCGGTTACCCATGAGCCGGTCGGCGACGGAGAGATCGGTGAGCTTGTATTTACGACGCTCATGAAGGAAGGCATGCCGCTGCTCCGCTACCGGACAAAGGATCTGACGAGCATTACCCATGCGACGTGTGAGTGCGGAAGAACGATGCCTCGTATTTCCAAGTTCAAGGGACGTACCGATGATATGAAGGTCATCCGCGGCATCAACGTATTCCCGACACAGGTGGAGACGGTGCTCCTGTCCATCGGCGGTGATGTTTCCAATCATTATCTGATGATCGTTGACAGAACGGATAACCGGGATAACCTCACGGTTCAGGTTGAGGTGTCCGCAGAAGCGTATGCATCCGCAGAGCGGACGAGGGCGATCAAAAAGCAGATTGCCGCAAAGCTCAAACAGGCACTCGGACTTTCCGTGGATGTGGATATTGTTGCGCCTGAGACGATTCAGAGAAGTGAGGGCAAGGCAAAGAGAGTGATCGATAACAGAAAGCTGTAAATTTTCTGACGGCTGAGCGGAAAGCCTGATGAATACAAAGATCGGTGTATACAAGATCGGCGAATAAAAGATAGGCGGAGGACAAAAAATGTACATTACATGCTTGGATTTAGAAGGAGTGTTGGTGCCGGAAATCTGGATTGCATTTGCAAAGGAGAGCGGCATTGGGGAGCTTACGCGCACGACCCGGGACGAGCCGGATTATGAGAAGCTGATGAACTGGCGACTGAACATTTTAAGGGAGCATGGTCTGGGACTGAAGGAAATTCAGGAGACGATCGCGAAGATCGATCCGATTCCGGGAGCGAAGGAATTTCTGGATGAGCTGCGGAAGGTCTGTCAGGTCATCATCATCAGTGACACCTTTTCCCAGTTTGCCGGTCCCCTGATGGAGAAGCTTGGCTGGCCTACGATTTTCTGCAACTCTCTCGAGGTCGCAGAAACCGGGGAAATTACGGGCTTTAAGATGAGGATCGAAAATTCCAAATATACGACGGTGAAGGCGCTGCAGTCGATCGGCTACGACACGATCGCAAGCGGCGACAGCTACAACGATCTGGGCATGATTAAGGCGAGCAAGGCGGGCTTTTTGTTCAAGAGCACGGAGCAGATCAAGGCGGACAATCCGCAGCTGCCGGCGTTTGAGACCTATGACGAGCTGCTTGCTGCCATCAAGGAGCAGTTAAAGGAAAACTGAAAGAACTGTTTTTCTGCTAAAATGACGGTGGAAGGGGACGATAAACAGATGAATTTGTTAAAAGAGATGAAATGGAAGGCAATCTTTTATGCGGTGCTCTACACGATCATCGGTCTGATTCTGGTCATATTTCCTGAGACGACTGCCAGAACACTTGCCTATGCGATCGCAGTGTCGGCAATCGCAGTGGGAGCGCTGACGGCGATTTCCTATTTGTTTCGGGAAGTATCGAGAAATTATTACCGCAATGATTTTGTTTCCGGTATCACGGCGGTTATTGTGGGAATCCTGATTTTGAGCAAAACGGATTTTGTGATCTCCATCATTCCGTTCATACTCGGCGTGCTGGTCATCTTCAGCGGCATTATGAAGCTGCAGCATTTTATCGATGTAAGAAGGATGGGCAGCGGAAGCGGAGCGGGATTTTTCATACTGGCGCTCATCAATATTGCGCTGGGCGTTTTGCTTGTCATCAATCCGTTCGGGGCGGTGACGCTGCTGTTTCGCATGCTTGGCATCGGCATGATTTTCAGCGGTGTGACGGATGTTATCGCCACGCTGTACATGTCGGGCAAGATCAGCGCTCTTGTGCAGGAGCAGGAAGCACTTACGACGGAAGCGAAGGAACTGTAGCCAGTGCACTCGCCATTTGGCTTGCCTTTGCGTTCATATGCGATACTATGGAGTCGGCCGAAAACCAGGCCGGCTTTTCTTTTTGCAAAAAAACTCTAAAGTAAATGAGTTTTTTTCCGATATTAAATATATCAGCAAGTAAAGTCCATGAAAGGAGGAGTCTTACATGCGTATTGAAGCGTACACACAGCTGCAGCAGTTATACAGCACAAAGAAAACTGCGCGTGCGGAGAGTGTTAAGAAGCCGAGCTTTGCGGATGCCGTTCAGATTTCCAGTCTGGGCAAGGACATTCAGGTAGCAAAGCAGGCCGTTGCAAGCAGCCCTGATGTGAGGGAAGATTTGGTGGCTCCGTTAAAGGCACAGATTCAGGCGGGCACATACAACGTCAGCGGTGAACAGCTTGCAAACAAGCTTTTGGCACAGGCAGGAAGTATATTTTAAAGGATAAGATAACAAGAGAGGGATCAGAACGTGGCAAGCTTAATGGAGAATCTTTTAGACGTATTAGAGCAGGAGGATGCAGTTTACAGTCAGCTGTTACAGCTTTCCATGAAGAAAACACCGATTATCATCAAAGGTGATATTACCTCTCTTGAGACGATCACGGATGAAGAACAAAACGTTGTGGACAGGATCAATTACCTCGAGAAGCAGAGAGAAGAGGTAATGAAGGATATCGCAAACGTATTAAACAAGGATGTTACAACTCTCAAATTAGTTCATTTAGTAGAGATGCTGAAAAGCCAGCCGAAGGAACAGGCGAGATTATCTGCAATCAACGATAAGCTGAAGAATACGACCGGACAGATGAGGCGCGTCAACGAGCAGAACAAGGAGCTTCTGACGAATGCGCTCGAGATGGTCGAGTTCGACCTGAACCTGCTAAAAGGGCTGCGGGCAGCACCGGAGACTGCGAATTACAATCAGGCAGCCACGAATACCGGAGACTATTATAATGGAAGCGTCAGCGGAAGCTTTGATGCAAAACAATAAATGCGTGGCGTTTGGAAAGAAACGCTCACAGTCATGTGGGATGTTTGGAAGAAAACGTCCGCAGTAAAATGATGAGGTGACATCTATGGGTTTAATGGGCAGCTTATACATCGGAACATCAGGTCTGCAGACCGGGCAGAATGCCCTCAATACGGTTGCACACAATCTGACAAATGCATCGACGGCCGGTTATACGAGGCAGCAGGTCCTTTTAAATGACCGCAAATACAATACCTTATCTAATGACTCGAAAAGCGTGGCAAAGCAGCAGACCGGTCTTGGAGTCTGCTATGCACAGACACGTCAGGTCAGAGATTATTTTCTGGATAAAACCTATAGAAAAGAAGCCGGCAGATGTGCTTTTTATGAGGTGTCCTACGAAGCGATGTCACAGGTGGAAAACCTGCTTGGCGAGATGGACGGCAAAACCTTTCATGAAGCGCTGAACAACCTGTGGGTAACGGTACAGGAGCTGGCGAAGGATCCGACAAGCGCTGTCAATCAGGGGGCGCTTGTTCAGCGTGCGACTCAGTTCGTGGGCAAGGCGCAGTCGGTATATTCCGGTCTTGCCGGCTATCAGGACAATCTGAACCTTCAGGTAAAGGACAGCATCGACAGGGTCAATGAAATCGGAAAACAAATCTACGAATTAAACAATCAGATTTTAAATATAGAGGTCGGCGGAACTGAGAAGGCAAACGATTTGAAGGATACGAGAAATGCCCTTCTTGACGAACTCGGAAAGCTGACGAATATGTCCTACAGCACGGACTATGACGGCTGCGTTGCAGTCAAGATCGAAGGTCACCAGTTCGTGGATCGCGCTACCGTGTATGAGATGAATGTGACACAGGATTCCGACACCGGCTTTTACACGCCGTATTGGGTGTTTGATGCAAAGGTGATCGACAATCCGGATGGCTCCCAGACCGTGAATACGGATGGCGCACTTGTATTTGATCTGGAGAGGACAATCGCAAGTGAGCTCAATACCGATATCGGTATGATCAAAGGGAAAATGCTTGCGAGAGGCGACCACAGAGCTAATTACACGGATCTCGATCCGGCTACCTACAATGATCTGACTTCGCAGTCGATTCTGATGAACATTCAGGCGGAGATCGACAACCTTGTGCATGAGGTCGTGACGAAGATCAACGGGGTTTTGGCGGATGGTGCGGATCCTGCATCCGGGTATCTGATGGACGGAAGCGAGCCGCTTCGCCTGTTCCACAAGATCAGCGACGACGGTGTCGCTGAGGATCTCGCAAAGGGAAAGGAATACACGCTTTACAGTATCGATAACCTGGTTGTCAATCCGGAGCTGGTCAAGACACCGACACTGTTGAATTTCAAAAAGCAGGAAAAATCGACGGACTATAATGCGGTATATGCGCTCGAGGCGCTCTTTGACGAGGAAATCTACAGCATCAATCCGAACGTGACGACAAAGACGAACTTTTCCGGACTGTACAATAACATTGTCAGTCAGGTAGCAAACTCCGGTTCCGTCTTTAAAAATATTTATGAGAGCCAGCAGATTACGGTGGATTCCACCGAGGCGGCAAGGCAGCAGGTGATGGGCGTGTCCGACGACGAAGAATTGAGCAATATGATCAAGTTTCAGAACGCCTACAATGCGTCCAGCCGTTACATCAATGTCATCGACGAAATGTTAGAGCATATTATCAATACGTTAGGTGCATAATGATTCGAAACATAGGGAAGGAGGAAAAAACGTGGCATCACAATTTTACGGACTGAATATCGCATATACCGGCTTGATTGCTTCCAATGCTGCGCTGAATACAACTTCTAACAATATTTCCAATGAACAGACGAAAGGGTATTCCAGACAGCAGGTGAATCAGAGCGCGGCTGATCCGCTCCGTACCTACACATCCTTCGGATGCTCCGGCTCCGGTGTGGATGTCAACAGCGTAGAACGGGTGAGGGATTCCTTTTATGATTTTAAATATTGGGATAATCAGGCTAATGTAGGAGAGTTTGAGAGCCTGCATTATTATATGAAGCAGATCGAGGATTTGTTCCGGGACGACAGCACGACAGAGGGCTTCAATACGATCTTTGATAAAATGTATGCGAATCTGGATGAGCTGATGAAGCAGGGCGGAACGAATGCGGCGAGAGAACAGTTCATCAGCTCGGCGCAGAGTCTGACCTATTACTTTAATTCTATGGCTGTGACACTGGAGAGCATGCAGCTGGAGATCAACACGCAGATCAACAATAAGGTCGATATGATCAACTCCTACGCTTCCGAGATCGCATCGCTGAGCAAGCAGATTAATGTCGTGGAACTGACGGGACAAAAAGCAAACGAACTCAGGGATCAGAGAGATCTGATCATTGATCAGCTTTCCCTCATTGTCGATGTGGATGTGCAGGAGCTGCCGATCACGGATGCGAACAATGCGGACAGGGAAACCGGCGCAAACCGTTATATTGTGCGGATTGCCGGAGGACAGACGCTTGTCGATGCCGACCGGGCGTCCCAGCTGGAATGTGTCTCGAGACAAAATTATGAGAAGGTGAACCAGTCCGATGCACTCGGACTTTATGATATCTATTTTACAGACGGCAGAGAATTTAACGTGTACAGCAACACGATCTCGGGAGAGCTCAGGGGGCTCATTGAAATGCGCGAAGGCAACAACGGGGAAAATTTCAGGGGAACCGTGACGGAGCTCGGGCAGGAGAACGTGGACGGCGCTGCGCATACGACCGTGACGATTGAGCCGAGTTCGGAGCTGTTCAAGGATTTTAACTGCTGTACGCTTCCGGAAACCGGCGGAGTGATCGGGCTGGGAAGCGAGGAATATTATTTTGACAGCTTCAAGGCTAATTTTGATACGGATGGCAGTGTAAAGAGCTATACCTTTGTACTTAGCAGGGATTTAGATAAGAATTACAGACAGCCTACGGAAAATCGAATCGGGAAAGATGCGAGCGTCGGACCGAATGTCGATTATCAGGGCATTCCGTATTATCAGGAGCAGCTCACGGAATGGGCAAGGAG
>JAFUZE010000081.1 GCA_017476765.1 Lachnospiraceae bacterium | reverse complement strand
TGTCATCCACGACTGGCTGGCGGTACACTGTGAGTACGATTATGCCAATCTGCAGACGAAAACGGTTCCGGATGACTCCTATAATCTGTACGGAGCGCTTGTGAAGAAAATTGCTGTCTGTGAGGGATATGCAAGGGCATATCAATACATTTTACGTGAAAAGCTCGGTATCGGCTGCTATTATATGTCGAGCGAATCCATGAATCACGCATGGAATGCCGTCCTGATCGGTGGCAAGTATTATCATGTTGATGTGACATGGGATGATCCGGTCAATGACAGAATCGGACGTGTGAAGCACACCTATTTCCTTCTGAGTAACAGCGGTATCTGCTCGGCAGGCAGCGGCAATCACGATGCAGGTGATCAAAACATCAGCGCTGAGGATACCTCTTATGAAAGCGCAAACTGGAGCAGTATTGACTCAAGCTTTGTCTATCTTAACGGCAAATGGTATGCAGCGGACAATACACAGAAAAAGCTTGTTTCGACAACGAATTTAATAAACGGGGCGCTTTCGGTTTCCGGCTTTGGACTCGGTACATGGAAGGCGGGGAAAAATTCCGGTTATTCCGTCGGATTTTCCTATCTTCAGAAATATCATAATATGCTGATTCTCAACGGACCGAAGGCAATCTATGTCGCAGATTCGGATATGAGTGAGCTGACTTTGCTCTATACGCCGCCGGTAGAGGAGCTTCCGGATGACACGGACTCCGTAGTATACAATATCTATGGCTTTAAAATGGACGGTGATACACTTTGCTATTCGATTTTAAGCGATCCGAACGCAGACAACCATACATATACTGCGTCGTATCCGGGGCTTCAGGAGCTCTCCGGGGATGTGACGATTGCGGGCACATATAGGTACAATCAGAAACTGACTGCCGTAGCTTCCTTCTCCGAGAGTGTCAGCGGAACAGTTTCCTATCAGTGGTATCGCGATGGGGTAAAAATTTCAAATGCGGTAAATCAAACCTACGTTCTTACATCCGGTGATATCGGCAAGGTTCTGCGGGTCGTTGTCACCGTAGATGGATACAGCGGAGAACTGAGCGCAGAGACAGGGTCCGTTCAGAAGGCATTGCTGACTGCACCGGAAGAAACGATTCAGGTGGAGGGAAAGAGAGGGAACAAGCTCTCGACCGTTACACTGAAGACCGGCTATGCATGGGCAGTGCCGGATACTGTCATGGCAAGCTGCGGTACCCAGACCTATGCGATGACCTATTGCACAAACAGTACACTGTATGAGACGGTTACAGGACTGTCTGCGACTGTCATTGTCAGCTGTGAGACCCATGAGCTTGACGAGGGAAGCGTGACAACCGAGGCTACAGCGGAGAGCACGGGAATCCGTACATATCATTGTAAATACTGCGATTATACGGAGGAAGAAATCATACCGAAGCTCCAAGAGAACGATTCGTCTCAAGGAGAGGGTGGCAACGGCGACGGTAACGAAAACGGCGGCAATGAAAACCAGAGCGGAGATAACGGAAGTCAAAGTGGAGACAGCGGAAGCCAAAGTGGAGAAGGCGGAAGTCAGAGTGGAGAAGGCGGAAGTCAGAGTGGAGAAGGCGGAATCGGAGATAACGGCAGCCAAAGTGGAGACAGCGGAAGCCAGACTGGAGATAACGGAAGCCAGAGCGGAGACAACGGAAGCCAGAGTGGAGAGAGCGGCAGCCAGACTGGAGCAAGTGGAAACGAAGACAACGGAAGCAAAGTCGAAGAAGGTGAGAGTCAGAGCGGAGACAACGGAAGCCAGAGCCGACAGACGACCGCAAAGCTTCGGAAGGGCATGACGTTTACCGACACTGCGAGCGGGAACAAATACAAGATCATAAAGGTGAGCGGTTCTGCGCTTGAGGTATCCTTTGTCGGCAGTACGGCGAAGAACAAAAAGAGCATTACGATTCCGGCTACGGTCAAATATGCCGGCAAAAAGCTTACCGTGACGCAGGTTGCCAAAAATGCGCTTAAAAATAATCGTTCTGTGACGAAGGTGACGGTAGGGAAAAACGTTACTTCCATCGGCAGCAGTGCCTTTTATGGGTGTAAAAAGCTCTCCTTCATCACGCTCAAAGGTACAAAGCTTCGCAGCTTTGGGAAAAACTGTATCAAAAATATAAGTAAAAAGGCTGTCATTAAATGTCCGAAGAGCAGCAAAAAGCTGTACCGATCCAAGCTGACGGCAAAAACCGGTTTTATCGGCAGCATGAAGGTAAAATAAACGCAAAGCGGATAAAGGGTTTGGTTTGACGGCAAGTTATACTTGAAAATACTATGGTCATATGTTATATTTTAAGTATGAAGGAACAACCGCCCACAAAGTGGTTGACCTCCCAGTGGTTTTTAAGCCTGCCTGTACCGGTCAAGTAACAAGGTAGGCTTATTTATTTTCGCTTGTTATCCCTATTATCCAAATAGGCAAGCAATGCAATAAGAAACGTACCAAATAAAAACAAAACGGTTAATATTTCGTATGTACTCATATGCATCACCTCCCATCTATCTCTAGTATGGGAGGTTTACCACCTTGCAACGCAGTTGTTCCATAGCGGTAGCGTACCACATTTTATCTTGTCTGGCAATTTATTTTTAGCGTAAATAAAGGTAATCTGATTTATTGTAATTGTCCAATACTTATGCTAAACTAAAGATATGTATGTGGACGACTGTCCGCCGCACCGGAAGCTGATATTTCGCTGCATCGGAAACTGCCCGATCGGCAAAGCGGAGACTGTGTCGCACAATGCAAATTTAATCATAGGAGAATACAGATGGCAAGTGTTAGTTTGGCAAAAATCATTGAGAAGTTTAAGCTTGAGAACGTCACTCCCGATATTGATATTAAGGGAATCAAGATCACACAGCCGGATATTAACAGACCGGCACTTCAGCTGGCAGGGTATTTTGAACATTTTGAGGCGACCCGTCTTCAGATTATCGGATTTGTGGAATATACATACATGCAGTCGCTGACGGAGGAACGCAAGAGAGAGGTGTTTGAGCAGCTTTTATCCTGCCCGATTCCGTTTATCATTTTCTGCAGAGAGCTGCAGCCTGATCCGGTTTTTATGGAGATTGCAACAGCGCATCAGGTGCCGCTGCTTGTGACCAAAAAGGCGACCTCCGCTTTTACGGCAGAAATCATCCGGTGGCTGAATGTCAGGCTTGCCCCATGTATTTCCGTTCACGGCGTTTTAGTTGACGTTTACGGCGAGGGTGTTCTGATTACCGGTGAGAGCGGAATCGGTAAATCCGAGGCAGCGCTGGAGCTGATCAAGAGAGGACATCGTCTGGTTACGGATGACGTAGTTGAGATTCGCAAGGTGTCGGAGGATACGTTGATCGGCAGCGCACCGGATATTACAAAGCATCTGATCGAGCTTCGGGGTAGTGGCATTGTCGATGTGAAGACACTGTTCGGTGTTTCTTCCGTCAGGGATACGAAGAACATCGATCTGGTCATCCGGCTTGAGGAGTGGAATAAGGAAAAAGAGTACGACAGACTGGGGCTGGAGGAAGAGTATACGGAGTATCTCGGCAATAAGGTTGTCTGCCACTCGATTCCGATCCGGCCGGGAC
>JAFUZE010000008.1 GCA_017476765.1 Lachnospiraceae bacterium | reverse complement strand
TTTGGCGATGAGCAGGATGTGACGGAAGGCAGCCGCGTGCGCAGAACGAAAAAGACGGCCGGAGTTCCGGTGGGCGACGAGTTTTTAGGGCGTGTGATCGATGCGTTCGGAAATCCGATCGACGGGAAAGGGCTGATCAAGCCCGATGGCTATCGGGCAATCGAATCGCCGGCTCCGGGCATCATAGAGCGTCAGCCGGTTGATGCGCCGATGAATACCGGAATTTTGTGTATCGATTCGATGTTTCCGATCGGGCGAGGACAGAGAGAGCTGATTATCGGGGACCGGCAGACCGGCAAGACTGCGATCGCAGTAGATGCCATTTTGAACCAGAAGGGAACCGGAGTTATCTGCATCTATGTCGCCATCGGGCAGAAGGCGAGCAGCGTAGCGCAGCTTGTGCATACGCTTCGCCAAAGGGATGCGATGGACTATACGATCGTTGTGAACGCATCCGCGAGTGAATCGGCATCGCTTCAGTATATTGCACCATATGCAGGAACGGCAATCGGCGAGTATTTTATGCATAAGGGCAAGGATGTTCTGATCGTCTACGATGATCTGTCAAAGCATGCGATTGCATATCGTGCACTTTCGCTTTTGCTCGAGAGATCCCCGGGGCGTGAAGCATATCCGGGAGATGTGTTTTATCTGCATTCCAGACTGCTCGAGCGTTCCGCACACCTCTCAAAAGAGGCGGGAGGCGGCAGCATGACGGCGCTTCCGATCGTGGAGACGCAGGCAGGCGATGTGTCCGCATACATTCCGACGAATATTATATCGATCACGGACGGACAGATTTTTTTGGAGAGTGATCTGTTCTTTGCAGGACAGAGACCGGCGGTAAATATCGGACTTTCGGTATCGCGTGTCGGCGGTTCGGCACAGACAAAGGCGATGAAGAAGGCGGCGGGCAGTATTCGTCTTGATCTGGCGCAGTACCGGGAGATGGAAGTATTTACCCAGTTTTCCAACGACCTGGATGATGTGACAAAGAGTCAGCTGGTATACGGACTCGGACTGATGCAGCTGCTTCGTCAGGAACAGTCCCATCCGCTTCAGATGTACGAACAGGTGATCCTTTTAGTAGCTGCCACAGCGCATATTCTCGTGGATATTCCGCTTGCGGAAATCGCAGGCTTTCGAAAAGGGATGCTTGCTTATTTTATGGAGGAGGCGGAGGAGCTGTGTCACGGAATCGAGAGGACCGGAATGCTTTCCGATGAGGATCGGGAGCAGATCGTGCAGCTGGCGGGAGATTATCAGAAGCGTTATACAGAGAGCAGAAACAAGGCAGCAGATGATGAAAAATGATGATGAGCTGTGGAAGAGGGACAAGAGATCAGAACAGGGAGGGGGTAGCGGTGAATTATGGCAAATATGAAGGCAATCAGAGACCGAATTGACGGGGTCTCGAATACAAAAAAGATTACGAATGCCATGTATCTCATCTCGTCCACCAAGCTGCAGAAGGCAAAGAAGGCGCTTGAGGATACAAGACCTTACTTTTTGCAGCAGGAGCTTGAGATCAAACGAATCTTTCAGAGCGAAGCGGATATCAATTCCAGATATTTCTATCCGAAGACGGGACGCAAACCGGCAGAGATGTATGCGTATCTTGTCATTACCTCCGACAAGGGACTTGCGGGCGCTTATAATTTTAATGTATTAAAGCGCACGGAGGAGGAGATGAAAAAGCATAAGAAGGTCAAGCTGTATGTGGTCGGGGAATATGGGAGGCGGTATTTTACCAAGCGGAAAATTCCGATCGAGCAGTCGTTTCTGTACACGGCGCAGGAGCCGACCTTCCGGCGCGCACGGGAAATCTGTTATCAGCTCCTGACGGAGTATGACAGCAAACGGGTCGATGAAATCCGTGTGATTTACAGTGATATGGAAAATGAGCTTGCCTCCACGGTCAAGATGATGCGGCTTCTGCCGTTTGAGAGAAAGCCGTTCCTGACCCCGGCGCAGCAGAAGAATCAGGTGGATGTCCATTATAAATTTTACCCTTCTGTGACGGAGGTCATTGACCGGTGTATGCCGGGATATATTTCCGGTTTTATATACGGAGCACTCGTGGACAGTTTTTCCGCAGAGCAGAATGCGCGCATGAATGCGATGAGCAGCGCAAATCGGAATGCGGAGGAGCTGATCGCCGATCTGACGCTTCAGTATAACGGATTCAGACAGTCTGCGATCACGCAGGAGATTACGGAGATTTCAGCGGGTGCAAAGGCGCTGCGGGGGAAGCAGACGCACAGAACATCGTAGATGGAGAAACGCTGCATTCGTATGTTGTAAAGGAAGAAACGAAACAATGAGTTTTAAGGAGGCTGTATAGTCTTGCGAAAAGGAAAAATCGTACAGGTTTCCGGACCTATTATTGATGTAGAATTTGAGGAGGGACAGGTGCCGCATATCAGGGAGGCTCTGACCGTGGAGGTGGAAGGCGAGATTCGGACGATGGAGGTCGCACGTCATCTCGGCGACCATATGGCGAGATGTATTATGCTCTCACAGAGCGAGGGACTGGCGCGGGATATGGAGGTCTGCGTGACCGGCACGGGGCTCAAGGTTCCGGTGGGGAATGTCACGATCGGACGCATGTTCAACGTACTCGGCGACGTGATCGACGGAGGTGCGCCGATTCCGGAAAATGCCGAGAAGTGGGAGATACACAGAAAGGCGCCGTCCTTTGCGGAGCAGAATGTGGAAGTGGAGATTTTGGAGACGGGCATCAAGGTCATCGATCTGCTGGAGCCGTATGCGAGAGGCGGAAAGATCGGTCTGTTCGGAGGTGCCGGTGTCGGCAAAACAGTGCTCATACAGGAGCTGATACACAACGTTGCAATGGAGCATGGCGGTTATTCGATTTTCACCGGTGTCGGAGAGCGGAGCCGTGAGGGAAACGATCTCTGGAATGAGATGAAGGAGAGCGGGACGATCGGAAAGACGGCGATGGTGTTCGGGCAGATGAACGAATCTCCGGGTGTCCGTATGCGCGTTGCGCTCACAGGACTGACGATGGCGGAATATTTCAGGGATGTGCAGCACAGGGATGTTTTGTTGTTTATCGACAATATTTTCCGCTTTGTGCAGGCGGGGTCGGAGGTATCGACCCTGCTCGGACATATGCCGTCGGCGGTCGGGTATCAGCCGACACTTGCACAGGAGATGGGAACCTTGCAGGAACGTATTACGTCCACGCGCAGCGGTTCCGTCACGTCCGTTCAGGCGGTGTATGTGCCGGCGGACGATCTGACCGACCCTGCACCTGCCACGACGTTTACGCATCTGGATGCGACGACCGTGCTCTCGAGAAGCATTGCGGAGCAGGGAATCTACCCGGCGGTCGATCCTCTTCGGTCTACCTCAAGGATTCTGGAGCCGGATGTCGTCGGGGAGGAGCATTACCGCACGGCACGCGATGTACAGGTATATCTGCAAAAGTACAACGAGCTTCAGGATATTATCGCGATTCTCGGTATCGATGAGCTTTCCGATCAGGATCAGCGGATCGTGGCGCGGGCACGCCGGATCACACGCTTTTTGTCACAGCCGATGTTTGTGGCGGAAAAATTCACCGGAACTCCCGGCGTGTATGTGCCGGTATCGGAGACGGTGCGTGGTTTTCGGGAAATTCTCGACGGGAAGTACGATCATCTGCCGGAAGCGGCGTTTTACAATGTGGGAACGATCGATGATGTGATCAGGAAGGCGGAGCAGTTATGAGTCATACGTTTCATTTGCGGATTTATGAGGCGGACGGTGTCTTTTATGAGGGAGAGGCGGAGCTTGTCGTCATCCCGACGGTGGATGGTGAATTTGGTGTGATGGCGCATCACGAGAATATGGTCGTATCGATCATTCCGGGCATGCTCAAGTACCGTATTGCGGAGGAGGAGCTTCGCATCGCTTCGGTATCGTCGGGGATGATGCGGGTCGAGAACAATGATGTGCTCGTGCTCGTGGCATCTGCGGAACGTCCGGAGGAGATCGATGAAGCCCGTGCGACCGAGGAGGAGCGTGCGGCGAAGGAAGCGATGCTGCAAAAGAGGAGCCTGCAGGAGTATATCCTTGCCGAGGCGACGCTTCAGCGGGCGGTGAACCGCCTCAAGGTGAAGAACAGGAATAAATAAAGCGGCAGAAATAGAGGTGCACGAATAAAGCTGCCAGGGAAAATAGCTATTGACAAGAAGTGAAAGTTCGACTACAATAATATGCGTACGTTTGCATCGAACTGTCCGTGTCCGGGAATGATGCAAACAGATCAGGAGAAAACGAGATCAGAATATAGTTAGGAGGTGTAGATCTTGGCTAACATCAAGTCTGCAAAAAAGAGAATCTTAGTAAATAAGACAAAGTATGATAGAAACAAAGCGATTAAGTCCGGTGTGAAGACTGCAATCAAGA
Organism: Lachnospiraceae bacterium; assembly: GCA_017476765.1. Taxonomy (GTDB): domain Bacteria; phylum Bacillota; class Clostridia; order Lachnospirales; family Lachnospiraceae; genus JAFUZE01. The sequence continues at coordinate 9,881 of JAFUZE010000008.1, read as the reverse complement.
AGGTCAATGCTGCAATCGATGCAAACGATAAGAGCGCAGCAGAAGCAGCTTTAAAGGATGCGATCGTCACCATCACAAAGGCAGGAAGCAAGGGTGTTTATCACAAGAACAATGTTGCGAGAAAAGTATCCCGTCTGACTGTTGCAGTGAACAAGATGGCTTAGTTTCCGTATTGTGAATAGAGCAGTATAAAATTTTTTAACACCCCGGAATCCGTCATTTCCGGGGTGTTTTTCCATATGTTTTGACGGCAGGCAGTTCTAACTTACTTCGGACAGGCATATACTCATTTTGGGGGACTATTTTGCAAAATGGGAGACGACCTGTATGTATGATAAGCGTAAAATTCCGCAGCTGTTTTTGTGTCTGATGCTATGCTGTGGATTTCTTTTTATAGGTAAGGCATTTCTCGTCTATTATCAGCAGCTTTCCGGACTTTTTTATAAACAGCTTCAGGGCAGTATCTTACACAGCCAGACACCGGCACTAAGCTACATCGGCGGAACGCAGAGCCACACCGATTGGAATGCGCATGATACCGGCAAGCAGCTTGCGCAGCAGCTTGTTCCGGTCTATCAGTATGTACTGAATTATCCGCAGACAGCCGCCGGCAGACAGGATCGGGAGCTGCTTGAGCAGATCATCCTCAGTGAAGGAAGGGATGAAAATACCAATTACAGCCGGAGCGTTTCTGCGGACGACATGGAGAGTGCGGCGGACAGTGGAACGCAGGAGCCTGATGGGCAGGCGGGAAACGGTGCGCATCAGGGGCTTGCAGGCGCAGCGGTATCCGGGCAGAGCACCGCCGGGGCAGCTGCTGCGCAGGCAGCGGTACCCGTGGGCGCAGAGCAGGCGGAAGCGTTTGCGTATCATACCGACAAGGTGAACGAGGTCTCGCTGGAGCGGCTGAAGGATTTTGATACGCTCCTGTCGGAATATTATGTGCTTGATAATATGACGACGATCACACCGGAGCAGCTGAACGTGGAGAAGCTTTTGAGTTATGATATGCGGCTTGAGGGAAGCAGTGACAGTCCGCAGATTCTCATTTACCACACACATTCACAGGAGGCGTTTGCCGATTCCGATCCGTCCGACCCCGCTACGACGATTGTAGGTGCGGGGGAAAAGCTGGCGGAGCTTTTGAGAGGATACGGCTTTTCGGTCATCCATCATACCGGACAATATGACGTGGCGAGCCGGGATTATGCATACTCCAATGCAGCGCCTGCCGTGGAGCAGCTGCTGGCGGAGAATCCGAGCATCGAGGTCATTATTGATCTGCACCGCGACGGAGTGGCGGAAGGAACACATATCGTGACGGAGATCGGCGGCAGGAGGATGGCACAGTTTATGTTCTTCAACGGGCTGAGCCGGACAAAGGCAAGAGGCAATATCGAGTACCTCGCCAATGAGCATATCGATGAAAATTTAGCGTTTTCCTTCCAGGCGCAGCTTACGGCAAATGAGTATTATCCGGGGCTGGCACGCAAAATTTATTTAAAGGGCTACCGCTATAATATGCATTACCGGGGAAAGAGCCTGCTGATCGAGCTCGGAGCGCAGACGAATACCGTGGAGGAGATCATGAATGCGGTCGAGCCTTTGGCACATATCCTCAAGCTGACGCTGGAGGGGCGAACATAAACATTGCACCTTTGGGCATTTTTTGATATACTTTTCCGTGGTGAAGTGTGAGAAGTTACGAAAGGTAGGAAATACATGTCAGGAATAGATCAAAGTAAAATACGCAATTTTTGTATTGTGGCACACATTGACCACGGCAAATCGACGCTGGCGGACCGGATTATCGAAAAAACCGGGCTTCTGACAAGCAGGGAGATGCAGGATCAGGTGCTGGATAATATGGAACTGGAGCGGGAGAGGGGCATCACGATCAAGGCACAGACGGTTCGTACCGTATATACGGCAAGGGATGGACAGGAATATATTTTTAATCTGATCGATACGCCCGGACATGTGGATTTTAACTATGAGGTCAGTCGGGCGCTGGCTGCCTGTGACGGTGCGATTCTGGTCGTGGATGCGGCGCAGGGAATCGAGGCACAGACGCTTGCAAATGTGTATCTGGCTCTCGACCACGATCTGGATGTGTTCCCTGTCATCAACAAGATCGACCTGCCGAGCGCGGAGCCGCAGCGTGTGAAGGATGAGATCGAGGATGTAATCGGTATCGAGGCACAGGATGCGCCGCTCATTTCCGCAAAGAACGGAATCGGCATCGAGGATGTACTGGAGAAGATCGTCGAGAAGATTCCGGCTCCTACAGGTGATGCGTCCGCACCGCTCAAAGCGCTCATTTTTGATTCGGTCTACGACGCATACAAGGGTGTCATCATTTTTTGCCGTCTGATGGAAGGAACGGTGCAAAAGGGCACACCGATTCTCATGATGGCGACCGGTGCGACGGCGGAGGTCGTCGAGGTCGGTTATTTTGGTGCCGGACAGTTCATTCCGTGCGAGGAGCTCAGCGCAGGTATGGTCGGCTATATCACTGCCTCGATCAAGAACGTGAAGGATACGGCGGTCGGAGATACGGTCACCAATGCAAAGAACCCTTGCAGCGAACCGCTTCCGGGCTATAAGAAGGTCAATTCGATGGTCTACTGCGGACTTTATCCGTCTGACGGTGCGAAATATCCGGATTTGCGGGATGCGCTGGAGAAGCTGAAGCTCAATGATGCGGCGCTCAATTACGAGCCGGAGACCTCGATTGCACTCGGTTTCGGCTTCCGCTGCGGATTTCTGGGACTTTTGCATCTGGAAATCATTCAGGAGAGACTCGAGAGGGAGTACAATCTGGATCTTGTCACGACAGCACCGGGCGTCGTGTACCGCGTGTATAAGACAAACGGCGAGATGATTGAGCTGACGAATCCGAGCAATCTGCCGGACCCGGCTGAGATTGACTATATGGAGGAGCCGATCGTCAGTGCGGAGATTATGGTGACGAAGGATTATATCGGCTCGATCATGGAGCTTTGCCAGGAACGGCGGGGTGTCTACATCGGCATGGATTATATGGAGGAGACGAGGGCGCTTCTGCGCTACGAGCTGCCTTTAAATGAGATCATCTACGACTTTTTTGATGCGCTCAAGTCGCGCTCGAAGGGATATGCGTCCTTTGACTATGAGATCAAGGGCTATGAGCATTCGGAGCTCGTCAAGCTGGACATTCTGGTCAACCGGGAGGAAGTCGATGCGCTCTCCTTCATCGTGCATAAGGACAGCGCCTATGAGCGCGGACGCAGGATGTGTGAGCGCTTAAAGGAGGAGATTCCGAGGCATCTGTTCGAGATTCCGATTCAGGCTGCCGTGGGCGGTAAGATCATCGCAAGGGAGACGGTCAAGGCGATGCGCAAGGATGTTCTCGCCAAGTGCTACGGCGGCGATATTACCCGCAAAAAGAAGCTTTTGGAAAAGCAGAAGGAAGGCAAGAAGCGCATGCGCATGATCGGTAACGTGGAGATCCCGCAGAAAGCGTTCATGAGCGTGCTGAAGCTGGATGAAAAGTAGATGAAGAGAAGAGTCGGTATTTATATTCATATTCCTTTTTGCAGAAAAAAATGCAATTACTGCGATTTTCTTTCCTTCCCGCTGGAAGAAACGAAGCCGGAAGAAACGCAGTCGAAAACGAAGAAAAGCGCTTATCTGAAAGCGCTTTGCGAGGAAATCAGACAAAGCCATAGCCGGCTAAAGGATTGTGTGGCAGATACGGTTTTTATCGGAGGCGGAACGCCGAGCCTTCTGTCGGGGGAAGAGATAGAGGAGCTTTTCGATGAGCTGCGCAGCTGCATCCCGCTTTCGGAAGATGCGGAGCTTTCGATGGAGATGAATCCGGGAACCGCAAGGCCGGACCGGCTTGCAGCCTATCGGCGTGCGGGAATCAACCGTGTCAGCGTCGGTCTGCAATCCGCCTGCGACAAGGAGCTTGAGCTGTTGGGGCGCATCCACACCTTTGCGCAGTTTGAACAGACCTATGCCATGCTGCGGGAGAGCGGCTTTTCGAACCTCAATGTGGATATCATGTCAGCACTTCCGTTTCAGAGCATGGAGACGTATGCGGAGACGCTCGAAAGGGTGGCGGCTCTTAAGCCGGAGCATATTTCTGCCTACAGTCTGATCGTGGAGCCCGGGACACCCTTTTACGACAGATTTGCAGAAGGAGAGGGGCAGAATGCACTGCCGGATGAAGAGACCGACCGGCGCATGTATGCCTATACGACCGAATATTTGAAGGAGCGGGGATATCACCGCTATGAGATTTCCAATTATGCGAGGGACGGGTTTGCCTGCCGGCACAATCTGAAATACTGGCAAATGGAGGAATATATCGGTTTCGGACTTGGCAGTGCTTCTTATTTTGGCGGGAAGCGTTATAAAAATACGGAGGACTTCGGTACCTATCTCTCCGCACAGGGGCGGGATGAAAAGCGGGAGGAAACCGCGCTTGCGAGGGAGGAGGAGATGGAGGAATTCATGTTTCTCGGACTCAGGACGATGCGGGGAGTGCCCAAGAAAGCATTTTACGACCGGTTCGGTGTGCAGATGTGTGAGGTATACGGCAGCGTCATCGACAAGTATGTGCAAAGCGGACTGCTTGTATCGGACAGCTGTCTCAGGCTGACGGATGCAGGGATCGATGTCAGCAATACGGTCATGGCGGATTTCCTGCTCTCTGTTTCTGTATAGTTTGACGAAACACAACTCTTTTTGTGGTTAAACTTCATAAATTTTGGCAAATATCTTGCCTTTTTCATAGTAAATTTGTATAATAAAATAGAACTGTTACATAGGGCAAACTCTTCGCATATAATAGTGTAAAAAGCTTTTTCGGGGGCATTTGTTGCAAACCTTTCAACAACCTTTATGTGAGACGAAGGAAGCTTATTACATTGATATGCTGAAAAATGGAACCGAAGAAGAGAAGCAGCAGGCCAGGCAGATTTTGATTGAACGGAATCTGAGGCTGGTGGCTCATATCGTGAAAAAGTACCAGAATGTCGAGGAGGATATGCAGGATCTGATATCGATCGGGACGATTGGGCTCATCAAGGCAGTCAATACCTTTGACGGAAGCAAGGGAAGCAGGCTTGCGACCTACGCAGCCAGATGCATTGACAATGAACTCTTGATGCTGCTTCGTGCAAGAAAAAAGATTTCAAAGGAGATTTCTCTCTATGAACCTCTTGGCATGGACAAAGAGGGAAATGCCATCAGCCTTCTGGATGTGACGGAATCCCAACAGCTCGATGTCGTGGAGCAGATGAGCATGCGGGAGGATCTGAGGAAGCTGAAGCGCTATGTGGATGAAATTCTTGTGGGAAGGGAAAAGGAAATCATCCTCATGCGATATGGGCTTTGCGGCAGAAAGGAAATGACGCAGAGGGAGATCGGAGATCTGCTGGGGATATCGCGAAGCTATGTTTCCAGAATCGAAAAAAAGGCACTTGCAAAATTGCGGAATGCTTTTGAGGAGAAGCGCGTATAAGAGGTTACGATTCACAAGGGCGAAAGTGACGATAGGGGGGAACGCTATGCAGTTTGTAAGAACAGAAGATTTAAGAACAGGAATGAGGCTTGCCAGACCGATTTACAACAAAGACGGAGTACTTCTTTATGAGAGGGATTCCAAGCTGACCAGACAGGGAATCGTCAGCATCCGGCATTTCGGGCTGATCGGTTTGTTTGTTCTCGAACCGGCAGAGCCTGTTCCGCCAATGACGCTGGAGGACATCGAATTTGAACGGTTCCAGACAGTTTCGGTCTTTGCCATTCAGGAGGAGCTGACAAGGATTCTTCAGACAAAAAAGGCACAAAAGATGCAGATGATCGTTGCGAGCATTATCAAGAGCTACGGCAGGCTAGAGCATAAGATCAATTTTATTCAGAGCCTGCGCAGCAAAGAGGATTTCATTTACAAGCATGTGCTCAACACGGCGATGCTCTGTGCAATGATGGCGAAGGTCATGCAGGTCAGGATGGATGAACAGCTTGAGGTCGTCACAGCGGCGATTGTGCACGATATCGGAAAGCTTGGAAATGCGAAGCACCTGATCGATAAGTCGGAACTGACGATGCAGGAGGAGCTCATTCTTCACAATGCGCTGCTTAGCGGTTTTGAACTGATCGAGGAGATTTTTGTATCCTCCCCGAATATTAAGAGAATCTGCATGCAGTGCCAGAAGGGGCTCGAATGCATCAAGGACGGTACGCCGCTTAAGGATGCAAATTTTGCAAAAGGGAGCAGGATACTCATGGTTGCGGAGACCTTTGACCGGATGACGGCGATGCAGTTCGGAAGATCGCCGGACTCTCCGGTAAAGGCGCTGCATTATCTGCTCGAGCATGAGGCGCAGTATGGGAGACAGACTGTCAATGCATTAGTAAACAGCATCCATATTCTCTCGCCCGGTGTGTGCGTGGAGCTTAACACAGGTGAAAAGGGACTGGTAATCAAGGAGAATGAGCAGAATGTCTTGCGTCCTGTCGTGCTGTCCTTTAGGGATAACGAAATCCTGGATCTGGAGGATGAGAGACTGTTCGGCGATCTGGATATCGTGGATGTCATGCGGACGCTCGATAACCGCTATATTTTCGATAAGGAAACGTTGAAAAAATACGGCTATTACAGGAACGAGCCGGATGAGGAGGGCGAATTCATCGAGGAATAAGCATATTCCGTATATTCGAAGAACAAGCACATATGGAAAATAAGCATATTCGTAGAATAGGCATATATGAAAAAGGCGGACATTCAGCCTACTCGAAGAATGGGCATATATGAAGAAAGCGGACATTCAGCCTACTCGAAGAACAAACATATTTGGTGAAGAGGATTCAAAGGGTTACATAGGACAAGGTATAAAAAATATAAGAATGGATTAGGAGGAAATGTAAATGGCATTACCGACAATGAGAGAGATACTGACAGTAGCGGCAGAAAGGAACGCATCCGATATTCATATCACCGTGGGCGTTCCACCGAAGATGCGTGTTGTAGGTCATCTGATTGCGATGGATTATCCGAGGCTGATGCCGGAGGATACTTACGCACTGGCACAGCAGGTCATGAGCCCGGCGCAGCTCGAAAAGTTTGAGAGTGTGGGTGAGCACGATATGTCCGTCTCGATGGACGGTCTGGGACGCTACCGTCTCAACGTGTTTATGCAGAGAGGTTCTGTGGCGATGGCGCTCCGTGCGGTTGGTGACAAAATTCCAAGTGCGGAATCTCTGGGCGTGCCGATTTCCGTGGCAAATCTGTATCAGAGAAAGAGAGGACTCGTCCTTGTTACGGGACCGACCGGTAGCGGAAAATCGACGACACTTGCTTCGATTATCGATCTGATCAATACGAACCGTGATGCGCATGTAATCACATTGGAGGAGCCGATTGAGTACTTACATAATCATAAGCTGTCCATGGTCAACCAAAGAGAGGTAGGACTGGATACAGGAAGCTTTGCGAACGCACTTCGTGCTGCACTGCGTGAGGATCCGGATGTCATTCTCGTAGGTGAGATGCGTGACTATGAGACGATCAGTATTGCCATTACTGCCGCTGAGACCGGACACTTGGTATTCTCGACCTTGCATACGGTCGATGCGCCGAGTACGATCGACCGTGTCATCGACGTATTCCCGCCGCATCAGCAGCAGCAGATTCGCGTACAGCTGGCGAACGTGCTTGAGGCGATTATTGCCCAGACGCTTCTCCCGACCGTTACCGAGGATGCCCGTGTGGCTGCGTTTGAGGTGCTGCATTGTAACCATGCGGTCCGTAACCTGATCCGTGAGGGAAAATCGCATCAGATTCCTTCCATCATGCAGACGAACAAGGCAAGCGGAATGCAGACGATGGATGATTGTCTTCTGTCTCTGTATATGAGTAGAAAAATTTCAAAGGATAACTGTATCAAGTTCGCAAAGGATCCGGAAGCAATGCGCGTGAAGCTGATGTAGCCGCAGAAGAAAACGGGAATACCGCTTTCGGCATCACATCTGAATCATTATCTAAAAATAAAATTTCCTCACAGTCCGGGGTGCCGGTCTGTGGGGAATCCAAAGGAAGTACAATTCCGTATCATTTTTATTTTCAACAATCAAAAATGTGTACCTTGAAAATTGAATCGGCTTTACACTGACACCCCCTTTTTATATAATAGGTTAAAAAGGGATAGGAGTGATGGAAAGTGAGTGATGAAATGCTTGAAAAAGAATATAATGGGATGCTGTTTGATCAGTTGGCAATGCTGGACCGATTAGCGCGGATTGCTACGGATGAAGATATGAAGGAAGCGATCGCATTGGAAAGAAGCGATGTGGAGAAAAAGCTCTATCAAAATCCGCCATTGACGCAGTAAAAGTATAGGAATGATGTAACTATAAAACCGAGGTGTAAAGTCTGTTCAGTAAGTAAGGCTTTACACTTTTTTAACCTTATTTAAGTATTTGCCTTCAAAATTGAATCGACTTTACACTGACAATCCTTTTTTGTATAATAAGTCAAAAAGGGATAGGAGTGATGGAAAGTGAGTGATAAAATGACAGATAAACAATTTGATGCGCTTATTTTAGACAGCATTTTTGATCTGATGCATTTGAGAGATACGACTTCTGATGAAAACACCAGAAATCTGGCAAATGAAATGATAAAAAGATATGAAATCAAACTGCGGTTAGAGACGCAAAAATTTTCTGTATAAAAGTGAAACAAAAAATGAGAAACAAATATAACATGGTAACCGAGGTGTAAAGTCTGTTCGACAGGTAAGGCTTTACACTTTTTTTGTTCAAAAAATTTAAATTCTATATACCAAATCAAGGAGGAACATCTATGTATTCTACAATCACGTCCGGTGCCGTTCATGGCATAAACAGTTATCTTGTGTCTGTTGAGGTCAATATTGCAAACGGGCTTCCGGTCATCGATATGGTCGGTTCCTTAAGCGGGGAAGTCAAGGAGGCGAGAGAACGGGTACGGGTGGCGCTGCACAATTCCGGATTTCCGTTCCCGGCGAGTCGTATCACCGTCAATCTCTCGCCTGCCAATATCCGAAAGGAGGGGAGTGCCTTTGACCTTCCGATTGCAGTCGGCATCTTAAAGAGTATGGAAAGGGTGCAGATCTGTGAGGAAATGCAGAATGCGCTCTTTTTGGGAGAACTGGGATTGAATGGGGAGGTGCGCTTTTCGAGGGGAGTGCTTCCAATCGTTCTGGAAGCGAGGAAAAAGGGCATCCGGCATTGCTTTGTACCTTATGTGAATCAAGGGGAGGCAGAGGTGGCGGAAGGTATCTGTGTGCACGGAGTCAGCAATCTGCGGCAGGTGCTCGACATACTGGAGGGCAGAAGCGGACAGACGTTCGAGGCGGGGATTAAGTATGGAAAAAAGGGGGAAAAACGGGAGAAAAGAAAAGAAGGAGAGGAAGGCGCAGAATGGGTACAAGGGGAAGCGAAAGATCATGAAGAATGGGAAGAAGGGAGAGAAGAAAGCACGGGAGTAAACGGGCAGATAAAGAGAAAACAAAGAGAGGCGGGGTATGGACGGGAGATGCAGCCAGTAGGGGAGATAAATAACAAAAGAGGAAAGGCAAACGAGGAGCTCGATTTTGCGCAGATCAAAGGTCAGGAAATTCTCAAAAAGGCAGCGATGATTTCGGCGGCAGGTTTTCACCATGTGCTGATCGTGGGACCGCCGGGAGTCGGCAAGACGATGATTGCGAAGCGGATGCCGACCATTCTTCCGCCGATGTCTTTGGAGGAATGCCTTGAGGTGACGAAAATATACAGTGTCTCCGGTCTGATTCATGAAGAATGCCCGCTCATCCGGACAAGACCCTTTATGAGTCCTCATCACACGA
>JAFUZE010000080.1 GCA_017476765.1 Lachnospiraceae bacterium | reverse complement strand
GCAACTGCCATCGTGGTAATCATATCATCCGTGATGCGATGCTTCAGGGAAGCCAGGATATTCAGCTTCTGTCCGTATGTGTCCGCATCGAGAAACTCTAAAACGGCACTGTCGATCTGAAATTCGTCATCTGCCTGCTGCTGCGGATTTCCCTGATTCCTCTCGTTCGCGATATGCTCATCTGCGCTCTTTTCCCGTGCACCGGTATTTTCTTCCTGCCCCGCTTTCGGCAATTCCTTTCTGAGAACGGCTGCCGGATTCATTTCCCGCACATCGGTATTTTCTTCCCGCCCTGCCATGACTTCGGTTCCTGTGCTCTCCGGTGCCGTTTGTCCGCTCTCAGGCGCATTGCCGGCAGTAACCGGCTCGAACCGGAACTCCTGTGCCGCGTCCGGATATTTTTCCGTATCGACCCTGCTCATAAACATCTCAAGTGACCTGACATAAATCTGGTAATCATCGTATAATGCCTGATATACGACTACCTCCTGCATCGTCTCTGAATCCTTTGCAAGCGCCAGAACCTGATATAGATTTCCCTTAAAATGTCTGTAACGCTGCATCGGTTTTGGATTTTCCCTCATATAAAACCCCTTTCCGGCTTCATTCTTTACACTAAGCCTGCTTTCCATTCAGCTCTCATAGGATAGTATAATCCGAAAGCGGCTGCTTGTCATGCTTTTTCTGTCAGCCGGGGCATAGAAATATATGGAAACATTTGCCTTTTACGGCGTGAGCTGCAGCAGATGGGAGATCTGACATTCCGAAAGCGGAAAGCCAATCTCGCTTAGCTGCACAAGCAGCTTTGTCCGGTCATCCGCAGACAACGTTTCCAGTCTCCTGTCATGGATTTTTACCGTATACTCTCTCCTGCCGTCTGCATAGATTACCTTCGTCATCATCACGCCCGCATTCGTGAGATTGTTCGCATGTAAGACTTCCTTCACCTTCGTCTCGTATTCTTCCTCCATAATGTGCACACTCTGCGCATCTGCAAGCACCCTGCTTTCCCTCTGTGCCTGCACCGTCTGCCTGCAGCTTATGACAATCACGGCAGATAAAAGAATGGTCATCATGATAAAAACACTTCGTTTCATAGCTTGTACCTCCGGTTCCGTTCATTCCTGTTCCCATTTTCTCATAATCAGAGTCCCATAAACCTCCCTGAATGCAGAGCAATCTCTTAATCCCTGCTCTGAACTGCCCGAGGATTGATAAATTTATAAAAATTGGGTACAATAGGAAGCATACAGAACGGGAAAGGAGATTTTTATGGATAAAAAAGCATTGTACAGTTTAAGCTATGGCGTGTTTATGCTCTCGACAAAAGCGGGGGAAAAGGTCAACGGATGCATTACCAACACTTGCATGCAGGTGGCAAACAGCCCGACAAGAGTTGCTATTTCGGTTTTAAACACGAATTATACCTGCGATTTGATCAAACAGAGCGGAGTTTTTGCACTGAGTATTTTAGATCAGACGGTGACGTTTGAAACGATCAAATTTTTCGGGTTCCGGTCCGGGCGTGATGTAAATAAGTTTGAAGATCTCACTCCGCCTGTTGATGAAAACGGAGTGCCCTATCTCGGATGGAAGGCATGCGCTCTCATCAGCTGCAAGGTTTTAAGCAGCCAGGATTTGGGGAGCCACACGCTGTTTATCGCAGAAGTCACGGATGCAAAGGTGTTAAGCGAGAATGCCCCGCTTACATACGCCGATTACCAGAGCAAGGTAAAACCAAAGCCGGAAAAGAAGGCGGAAGACAAGAAAATCATTGGCTGGCGCTGCAAAATCTGCAATTATGTCTATGAGGGGAGCGAGCTTCCGGCAGACTTTATCTGTCCTCTCTGCGGTCATGATGCGGAGGATTTTGAACCGGTCTATGAGAAATAATGCTACACCAGCAATTTTAGAATGCGGCAGGGACGGCACGCCGTCCCTGTTTTATATAATCATTTCTGTCTCTTATAATCATTCCTGTCTCTGCAAATCTGCCCTAAGCAAAAGCTTCTCCTTCAAAAAATAAAACCGCCCCTCCATCACGCCGCCGAGCACCAGCTTCATACCAATCTCGTACATTCGTCCGCTCAGCCTGTGATACATCACATTGCGTGCAAACGGAATGCCCATGATATATTCCCGCTCCCTGTCATTCAGCGGATAAAGCAGGTCCGGAAGCTTCTCCTTATGGTTTTTCTTCCACTCGCCGAACGGACAGAGGATATAAGAGTTTTCCTCGCCGTTTTCTTGCAGGTGCTCTTTCAGCTGCTGCGAGAGCTTCTCCCGGGCAGAGTGCGTCAGCTGCCTTTGTCCCGAAAAGAGCGTTTTTTTACTTGCAGGTGCAGGCTGACCGGTTCCGTCAAGCAGCAGCCGCTTCTGCTTAAAAGCAGTCTCTTCACACGGCAAATGCTCAAGCAGTATCCCGCATGACAGCAGGTGCCTGTATACGGTCTGCTCCACCCGCTCTCTGGGTGTCGGAAAGTCCAGCGATTTCATAATCTGGTCAACCGAATATCCCCGGTTTGCCATCTGCCGGATTGCGCCTCCGCTTGCCACATCGAACATAAAATCCGATAATGCTTCCTGAAAATATTTCTGTTCTCCGCTCATCTTATCCCTGATATTCCTCTATCCATCGCTCGACCTCTTCCCTTTGCGGCATTGCCCGCAGCGCTCCCTTCCGCGTCGTGACAAGAGCCGCGGCAGCGTTGGCAAACGTAAGCATTTCCTTTAGCTCCGGCTCCGTCAGGTCATACAGCCCGTGCTCGAGCACATAACTGATCACGCACGCAAAGAATGTATCCCCGGCTCCGGTCGTCTCGATCGTATGACACGAAAAGCCGTCTGCTTTGATGCAGCTCCCCTTATAGTAGGCTCTGCTGCCGTCCTTTCCCATCGTCAGCAGGATTAACGGAATCCGATATGCCCGCTGCAGGCAGGCAATTCCTTCGTCGTAATCCTCCTTCCCGGTCAGAAAGCAAAGCTCGTTGTCAGCGATTTTTAATATGTCGCACATACCGAGACCATATTCCATCTGTGCTCTTGCATTCTGCATGGTATCCCACAGCGGAGGGCGCAGATTCGGGTCAAAGGAGATGAGAAGCCCGTTTTTCTTTGCAAGCCGAACCGCCTTTTTTGTTGCCCGTCTAATCTCCTGATGAGTCATCGAAAGTGTGCCGAAATGGAAGAGCCTTGCTTTCGCTATAAATGCTTCCTCGACCTCTTCCTCACGCAGCATCATATCCGCACCGGGCTTGCGATAGAACGAGAAATCCCGGTCGCCGTCCGGCATCGTGTGCACAAATGCAAGCGTTGTCGGTATGCTCTCATCGAAAAAAAGCTGCGAGGCATCAATCCCTTGCTGCAATAACGCTTGTTTTAACAGGCTTCCGAACGAATCCCTCCCTACCTTTCCGATGAACGCCGTTTTTTTATTCAGCCTTTGGAGCATCGAAAGCACATTGCACGGCGCACCTCCGGGGCAAGCCTCAAACAGACCGTTTCCCTGTGCGCTTATCCCGCTCTGGGTAAAATCGATCAGCAGCTCCCCAAGAGCTATCACATCAAATTCCTTGCTGCTGTTATCGTATATCTCCTTGTCCATATTCCGTGTCCCCTTGTTTTGTTTATGCAGGATTGCCTATATTCTGTATCTCTTTCTCTGTTTATGGAGGATTGTCCATATTCTGTATCCCTTTCATCCGGTTATGCAAGATTGTCCATATTCTATGTCACTTTCCTCCGTTTATCCGGGATTGTCCAGACTCCGGATTCTTTCACGGAGCGGCAGGATGCTTCCCGGTGCGACCGACAGCTCATCGACTCCCATCGAGATAAATGTCTCCGTCAGCGTCAAATCTGCTGCAAGCTCTCCGCAAATGCCGACCTTGCAGCCGCCCTTGTGGCCATTTTCGACAACCATCCGAATCATGCGCAGAATGGCGGGATGGTGCGCATCAAAATACGCCTCCAGCTTTGCATTCTGCCGGTCAACAGCAAGGGTGTACTGGCTTAAATCGTTCGTCCCGATACTGAAAAAGTCTACCTCCCCGGCAAGCCTGTCGCTGATCAGCGCCGCCGCAGGTGTCTCAATCATAATTCCCTGCTCCACATCTCCAAACGGAATATGTTCCCTTGTCAGCTCCTGCTTTACCTCCTCCACGATCTGGCTTATTGCCCGCACTTCCTTAACGGAAATGATCATCGGATACATGACGGCAACGTCTCCATAATACCCCGCACGCAAAACAGCTCTCAGCTGTGTCTTAAAAATTTCCGGCCTGTCCAGACAGACACGGATCGCGCGAAAGCCCATCGCCGGATTCTCCTCCTGCTTAAGCCCAAAATAATCTGCCTGTTTGTCGGCACCGATATCAAGCGTGCGGATCGTAAGGCGTTTGCCTTCCAGCAGCTCTGCTGCCATGCGGTAACAGGAAAACAGCTCCTCCTCCGTCGGAAACGTTTTCTTTTTCAAATAAAGAAATTCGCTGCGCAAAAGCCCGACACCCTCCGCATCGTTTGCAAGCGCCGCCTCCACATCGGACAGATTTCCGACATTTGCATACAACAAGATCTTACGTCCCGCCCTCGTGACAGTTTCTTTTCCTTTTAAGCGCTGCAGCCGCTTCGTCCGCTCTTCCTCCTCGCAGCACCGCTTCCTGGCCTGTGCAACCGTCTCTTCGTCCGGGTCTATGTACAAAACGCCCTCATCTCCATCTATGACAGCCAGTCTCCCATCCCACTGCTCTGCCGCCTCAATTCCGGACAAAGCCGGAAGCCTCATTGTGCGCGCCAGAATCGCTGTATGCGAATTGGAGGAACCAGTTTCTGTCACGAAACCAAGCAGTTTATTTTTATCCATCTGTACGGTCTGGCTTGGCGAAAGCTCCTTTGCCGCCACAATGACCGGTTCCCCGCCCATCTGCCGTGACCGGGGCTGTCCTGTCAGGATTGCAATGAGACGCTGCGAGACATCCCTCACATCCTCCGCTCGCGCCTTCATGTAATCGTCCTGCATATGCGAAAAGATGTTCACAAATTTCTCCTCGGCAACAGTCACCGCATACTCGGCATTGACCTGTTCAGACCGGATGAAATGATACACAAGCTCATTGAAATCCTCATCCGAAAGCATCATCGACTGTGCGTCAAAAATGGCGGCATCACTCTCTCCCACTTCATCCAGTGCTTTTTTATAAAGCGCCTCAAGCTCAGCGGAGGCTGTTCCTTTCGCCGCCTCATAGCGGGCGACCTCTTCCTCCGTATGCTGAACCTTGTATTTCGGTATGCTCTGTTTTTCATTGGAATAACACCAGATCCGTCCGACTGCAATGCCTTTGGATATCGGCGTTCCGTTTCGCTGTTCCATCGTAGGTTCCCTTCTTTCTGCCTGTCGCCATGTAGTCTGTTTCATTCTATCATCATCATATGATAAGAGCGCCAAAAATGATTACTCGGATTGTTTCGTGCTTCGCACTCCCACAATCCTTCCCTGCATTCATATATAGTTCAAGGCTCAAAATGATTACTCGGATTGTTTCGTGCTTCGCACTCCCACAATCCTTCCCTACATTCGCAATTTCGTGTAGCTTCGCTCCACTTCTTGCTCATGTAGGGGCGGGTCATAAAGCCTCTTCTCCACTTGCAAGCAAGCTTGCCGTGGCGAAGGGCTTTTGACCCTGTAATCATCATATGATATACTCAATCTGATCCATCGTCTGGCGTGTCGTCGTGTTGAACAGAATCACGCATTCCCGTTTATCAACTCTGCCAAGCTCATAGTATCCCTTTCCGTCGCCGTTTAAAATGCTGATGTGTACCTTGCGGTTATACTTTTTCGGCTGATCCCAAACCATCTGAATCTGCGGATTGCCAAACTCCTTCTGCCGGTAATAGGGATCAAAGAGCTCCACATACTCTCCGTCCAGACCGGTTAAAAGCACATAATGCCAGCAGCCGAGCATCACCTTTGCGACCACAGCACCTTTTTGCTGAAGACATTCCATCAGCTTGGAGTTTTGTCCCATGTTCACATCCGCTCCGGTCAGGTTCTCGCAATGAATCGGAAATTTCTGTACCTCCCCGAAATGATTCAGCCAGTGGGATAAAAACCACATTGCCATATCGGTCGTCCCGCTCTTGTGCGCCTCTCCCTTTTTATTATATCCATCCAGACAATACTGCATGATACACTTCGTGATATCGGGCGAAATTTCCTCCCTTTTGAACAGGAAGCTGATTGCATTCATCATCGTTGTCGGTCCGCAGTCATACTCGGTCGTCTGGTAGTTCAATGGATTTTTCATCGGAATCTACTCCTCTCTTTCCGTCATCAGTCCGGCGACAATCCTTGCACTCTTTGAAAGCTCCTCCTGCGTCGTGTACTCCTGGGTCGTATGTACCTGATTCATCGCACACGAGAGCACAATTCCGTGAATGCCATGCTGCCAGAAGCTGTTGTTGTCACTTCCGCCAAAGGTCTCGGTCAGGCCGCCCTCAAATCCGAGCTTTTCGCACACCCTCAGAAATCTCCGGACAACCGGGTCCGACTCCTCCACCTGATATGCCTTCAAATGAATCTCATGCGTCACATCGCATCTGCCGCCGTACGCGGAGGCTACGACATCACAGGTCTCCCGGACATTTTCCAGTACTTCGAGAGCACGCTCATGGTCATAGCTGCGAATCTCCCCCTCCAGACAAACCTCCTGCGGTACGATGTTGGTCGCCGTGCCGCCGTTTATCTTACCGATATTGAGTGTTGTCCGCTCATCAAGCCTTCCCTGCTTGATTTTGCAGACGGCATCTGCCGCCATCGCGATCGTGTGGATGCCCTCCTCCGGTGCAAAGCCCGCATGCGCCGCCCTGCCGGTCAGCTTCACCTGAAAGGAGATCAGGGTCGGTTCTCTTAAAGAAGCCCGTCCGACTGCACCGCTCAGATCCAGCACATAAGCTTCCTTCGCCTTAAATTTCGTATAATCAAACACGCTGCTGCCTCTGACATATGCCTCCTCCGCCATCGGAAACAAAAACTCCAGATCGCGGTGCGGAATATGCTGCTCCCGAATCGAGCGGACAGCCTCCAGAATCGCTGCAATCCCCGCCGCATCATCCGATCCCAAAACGGTGCTTCCGTCGCTCGTAATCGTGCCGTCCTCATGGCACACCGCCTGTTTGCCGATGCCAGGGGAAACCGTATCCATATGGGAAGAAAACAAAAGCGGCGCGCCCTCGAGCTCTCCCTTAAGATATCCATACACGTTGCCGCTGCCGCATCCGTAATGTGCTCCTGCCTCATCCTCATATACGTCGATTCCAAGCTCTGTAAGCTTTCCTTTTAGCACCTTCATCATCGCTTCCTCGTGAAAGCTCTCACAATCCACGCTGACCAGCTCGCAAAATTCCTTGATCAGTCTTTCCTTATTGATGATTGTTTTACTGTCTGCCACTTCTTTCATCTGCCTTCAACCTTTCTGTTTTGCTTCTTTTCATCCTGCCAAAATCGTCCTAAAACCCTTTATTTTTTAAGTCCGCCACCAGCTGTACATAGAATTCCCTGACATCAAAACCGCTTAGGTTCTCGCGGTTTAAATCGATCATATCCCCGTGGGAAATGCCTCTCTTCTCCTCATTGACCAGAAACCGGTACGACTCTCCCCAGGGAAAGGACTCTTCTCCGACCAGTCCGTCATTTTTTCCGTCGAAATACTGGACCAGGCGGTAGGTAAAGTTCAGCGGGAAGCGTCCGCTCATCGCCTGATTCAGCTTCGAACCGATACTCTGGTAAAACACACCGTCCGCATCCTTGACCGTTTCATTCCGCGCTTTGCAGGCGCTTGCCGTCAAATCTGTCACGGCGGAGATAAAATCGGGACTTTGATCGCCAAGCTTTTCAAGCGCTGTATTGTACGCATCCGCAACCATCTTCTGCTGCTTCTCCGGTATTTTACCGAGCAGATAATCCGCAAATTCACATCCCCTGTGCGGCGTGTTGATCGTTGTAAGCGATGCCACATACTGTGAGGCGCCGCACATAGCGATCGCATAGCGGCTGTCCAGCCCTCCCTTAGAATGCGCAATAATATTTACCTTCCCGCAGCCCGTCTCGCTGACAATCTGCTCAATACGCCCGGCGAGCTCCCTGCCGCACTCCTCGACGGAGGCTGCTGACTGCTGATTGCCGTAATAAACCGAAGCCCCGTTTTCCGTCAGCTGTTCCGGTATTCTGCCCCAGTAATTGAGATAGCGGAAATCACGGAAAAATACCCCATGTACCATCAAAAGCGGATATTTTGTCTTACAGATCTGCTCGGATTTGCGGCTCTCATTGAGGAGCAGCTTATCATTCTCTGTCTTTACCTCTGCGGCTGCCGTTCGAATCAGAAACGCCAGAACGAACAAATTTACGATCGGTATCCATCCGCAGACGATACCCAGAACGCGCCAGCGAACCCCGAGCTGGCTGCTGCTCATATAGATGCGCAGGATGCCGTCCCAGAATACGACCGCCTCCACCAGCACAAGCAGAAGGATATCCCATATCCAGAACTTCACATTCTCGCCAAACGGCAGCTGATAAAAGCCGATCGGATTTTGTGTAAACTCATATACATGATACCCTGCTGCCAGCACCGCATTTGCCAAAAACAGCCTGAGAAGCTCGCAGCCGTCCGCACAGATTCGCAGCCTGCGCGACTTCAGCCCTCTGTTTGGAAGCGACGGCACGATCAGAATTACGGCAAAGAGCAGTGCACAGAGCGCTATGCCCCAGCCCGGCAGTCCGCGCAGCCTTGAAAGCGCATAGCTGTCGGCTGCGACAAACAAAACTGCCGTATTTATAAGAAAATGAACCCATCCTGTTATCTTTCGCATACTACCTTCTCCTTTGTTCCTTTCACTTTACCCGGCTTTTCTTCTTTGTGCAGGGCATAAGACGTTTTTTGTTCTCTTATTTGTGTGCACTAACCCGCCTATGGCATCTTTGTCTGCCCAAGCAGCTCCCTAAGCGGCTCATAATAGTGATATGCAAACCGAAGCCGTTCGTATCCGAACTGCCGCTTTAAGCGGTCTGCCGATTCCCACAAGGCATCCAGTCCTTTCTCCGCATAGGTGTTGATTTCCTCAAGGTCATGCACACCGCTCTTCTGAAGCTCATAAATGCACAGAACCTCTTTGCCGTATTCCCTTGCAAATCCGACCTCCTTTGCGATCTGACCGTACTCATCCGTCCGATTGTAATTCATCACGGCAATGCCGTCGCATGCCTGTGCGACCAGCTGCTCAAGCAGCTCCTCATTTGTCACATCATAAAAGGTCGGAATACAGACAAGAAGCTCCAGCTTCTGATCGGAAGCATATCCGTAAGCCTGCTCCATGCCGCCCACATACCCCTTCATCAGCGCCTCCCTCTCCTCGTCGCCTTCGTCCCACTCCTTTAAAATGTACGGCTCCACATCCACCATAACTCCCTGTATGCGGGCGCTTTTCTTCTGTCCTTCATTGTATTGCGAGATCCATTTCAGCTGCGCAAGAAGCTGGGACCGCTCCTTTTCATACGCCCACTCCGCCTCTCCGATCAGCGCATAAACTGCCACGTTCCTTTTACTCATCCGCTCTACAAAGGAAACAATTTCCTCCTCCGAAGTACTGTTCGAAAAGTGCTGGTAAATTTCCGTCACTCCGGCTTTGTCCATACATGCATCCAAATCTTGTGCCTGCGCATCGGCGATTGCCTCCGCATGCCAGCTGAACATGCCGTAGCCGCTAAGCGGCTCTGACTCCTTTTTCGTGTGGAATAGCAGTATCGCAGCAATCAGCGCCCCCGCAAACGCTGTGCCAAGCCGCCGTGCGGCATACGAATTTCTTTTCTGCCCTTTCATAAACGAACAAGCTCCTCTCCCTCTCTGCGGCTTAACAGCTTGCGCTCCACCTCCCATGCAGGAAGCGGATAATGGAAACGCAGATCCTGCAGCATGTCGCAATGCATTTCCCGCAGCAGTTCAACCTGTTCATCAGATTCTATGCCCTCCGCATACGTTTCAACACCGATTTCATGCCCCACCTGAATCATGGCGCGCAGAATCACATCTCCCATATCCGTTCCGAGCTTGTCAATCAGATTCTTGCTAAGCTTCATCATATCCACCGGATACTCCCTCGTGTCAAGCAGTGCCAGAAATCCCTCGCCGAAATCATCGAGCGCCGTGCGAATGCCGAGCTTCCTGATTGCATTCATATTGAATTTTACCACTTCCCGGTTTTTCAGCATTGCGTTCTCCGTGAACTCAAAAAGAAGAAGCTCCTTCGGAAAGCTGTACTTATTCAAAAGCTCCTTGCACTGAATGACAAAATCATTCGTGGCCAAAGTCTTTTCGGAAAAATGAAAGGCGACGGTAAAGTCATCCACTCCCTCCTTGTGAAGCTTTGCCAGAAACGCACAGGCTTTATCCAGCAGGTAATAGTCCAGATGACTGATGAGCCCCTCCCGCTCCATAAGCGGAACGAACCGCTCCGAGGACAAAAAGCCCTTTTCCGGATGCTCCCACCGCGCCAGCGCCTCTCCTCCCAGAATCCGGTTATCTGATGCGTCGGCATAAAACTGGAGATACAGATGGAACTGTCCGTATTTCAGTCCCCGCTCGATGTCGAGCTGAAGCAGTCTCTCCTCCATCAGAGTCTGCAGAAATTCTTCGCTGCAGCTTTTGTAATCTCGTCCTTCCTGATACGCCGCCTGCGCCCCTTGACTGGCGTAGAATAAAATCTCATTCAGATCCCAGTCATTCGACTGCAGCCGGTAAATTCCCACCGCTATGTCGGCAATGTACGATAAGCCCTTGCCTTCCGCAAACTCCCGAATCCGCTTGAGTGCGGGTCCGAACCATACCTTTTCCTGCACGCCCGGCGACAGACGCACAATGACGAAACCGCCCTCCGAAACCCTCGCAAGAATATCGTTGTCCGATGCATACTCCGACAACGTAACTGCCGTATAGCGCAAGATCTCGTCCATCTCCATACGGCTGCTCATCCGGTTGATATGCTCCGCATCCACATAAAAATAATATACACTGTAAAGGATGCGGTTTCTCTCGTTGACTAGCTGCGGAAAGCAGTGAACCAGATAATCCATATTTCCGATTCCGGTCAGCGCATCCGTCTCCCTCTCGCGCTGCATCAGCCCCAGTCTGCTGCGGTATCTTCGCACGATCAGGAAAACGGCGCTCCCGAACAAAAGGAGCAGAAGCACAAACCCAAGTACGGTAAACCATCTCCCGGAGCGTTGCAAATACTGCTGCCGTTCCACCTGTTTCAGCAGTATACCCGTTTTGGTCTCATTCGTGGTCTCCTTCAAAAACTGCCGCAGATCGTCTGCCAAAGCTTCCGGTGCCACCTCGGATAACAGAATGCGGTAGGTGCCGAGCTGCCCATCCGCCTCGCTCTCGATCAGGACAATCTCCTCTCCTTCCTTATGCGTAAATGTCTCTCCCGGTTCACAGCCGGAAATGATATCTACCTGGAGATGCTCGGCAAGATACTCCCTCCTGTCCGCATTACCCGAATGATAGTATCTGATCTCATAAGCGGTATTCTCCGAAAACTCCTGCAGCAGAGTCGGAATGAGCCCCTGAAAGGTCTCCGTTCCCTCATCATAGTATTCGATTGGATATAAGTCGGGATTTCCCACTACATAAATAATGATTTGTTCCACAATACACACTCCTGCTGCCTAAATCCGGTCCTACGTTTTCCCGGCTGCTCTGCCGCCCTGTGAACCGGTGCGGCTGAAATCAATTTTCCGGCGTTCAATATGCCCCCAGCTGTTTTTCTTTTTGCGATAACCGATCAGAGCGGTCGCCCGCACCCACGCCAGAATGAAGCGGAGACAGAATACCTCCAGCACACACAGCGCAACGGCCTTGACGGCATCCGCAAAGGTCAGGTTCAGATCGATCGTATGGATTCGGGCAAAAAAGGCGGTGAGCGACAAAATCGACGAATACACCACATAGATTCCCATGTACATGAGCATAAAGGGAATATTCAAAAAACCGAGTGCCGCCGCCAGTAGCATCGTAAACGTTCCGAACAGCTCAATATAAGGAGAAAACAGCTCATAAATCAAAAAGTAGAAATACGAGATAAAGCTGACCATCCCATACTTGGGATTGGCGAGCATATGCCGGTGCTTCGTCATGCTCTGGTACAGGCCAATATGCCATCGTCTCCTCTGTCTGCGCAAATCCGCCAGCTTTTCCGGTGCCTGTGTCCAGCAGATGGCATCCGTCGCATACCGGATGCGGTACGGCACGCCAAACTCCCTGCAAAATACATGAAGCTTGACAACCAGCTCCATATCCTCCCCCATCGTCGACGCATCATAGCCGCCCGCCTGTATGACCACGCTTTTCTTGAACAGTCCGAAGGCACCGGATATGATAATGCTTCCGTTGAACTTGTCAAACAAAATTCTCGCCGCCAGAAACGAGCGGTCATATTCAAGCACCTGCATACAGGGCAGAATCCTGTGCGGCATATGATACTGCACGATCTGTCCGTCCTTCATCTGTGCATCGTTGCACGGACGGACTGCACCGCCCACAGCCACAACACGGTCATCCTCCAGAACAGGCCGCACAATGTTTTTGAGGGAATCCCTCTGCAGCACGGAATCCGCATCCATACAGAGAAAATAAGGGTATCTTGCCGCATTGATCCCCATGTTCAGTGCATCCGCCTTACCTCCGTTTCTTTTACGGATCAGGGTGATCGGCACTTTATAGGCTCTCGTCTCAAACACCGCTTCGACCGGCTGACAGGTCAGCTGTCTCTGAATCGGCCTGTTGATGTGAAGCATATGAAACGTCTCCTGTACGACCTGCGACGTGTTGTCCGAGGAACCGTCATCTACTACAATAATCTCATACAATCGATAATCCAGCGCCAGCAGTGACTGGATGGTAGACTCGATCGTAATGCTCTCGTTGTGCGCCGGAACAATGATCGAGACCGGGACATAGTAATCGTTTCGAAGCTCATTTTTTCAAAGACGGCGTCTCTTGGCTCCGTAGAGCGAAGCACTCCCGACCGTCACGGACAAAAAGAGGAAGCTGGCGTAGCCTACCATGTACAGCACAAAGAAGATAGCGACAAAATCAAAAAAGGTCTGCATGATATCTCTCATATGAGTTCCTCCTCCCAGTCTCCTTGTTCCATGCGCTTAAAATCGAGCCGGTACATCATCATCTCCCGCGCATAGCGGTCACTGCCTCCCACGACCTCAATCAAATCGCTGTAATCCAGATGATGTGCCTCCAGACTCGATGCCGCATTGTAGCGCACATACCAGTTGGCGCTGTGAACCGCCTGCGTGAGTGCCTCGATAACGGCTTCTCCCTGATAGTTCGC
This sequence comes from Lachnospiraceae bacterium, assembly GCA_017476765.1. Lineage (GTDB taxonomy): Bacteria > Bacillota > Clostridia > Lachnospirales > Lachnospiraceae > JAFUZE01. Next base: position 1,937 of record JAFUZE010000080.1, on the reverse strand, counting down.
AAGCGACGTGACTGCGGTCGCCGTATATTCCCAGTCAAGCGGATCCCGATCTACCGCAAAGGCAAGCAGCGCCTCAAGCGCCGGCTCATAAGCATAGCGTCCGAAATAGCGGATGGCACAGAGCCGCAGCTCCTTCTCCGCCGTATCCGATGTCAGGATTGTGAGCATGCGCTCACAGTAGTCTCCCGATTTAAAACGTATGTAATTGAGAACTGACAGCTTCATTTTATTCGAAAAATGCTCAAAGTTGTCCCACAAAAGCGCAATCAGCTCCTCATGACTTCCGGAAAAGGTCAGAAGCCCATCCGTCAGAATCTTCTCATGGATATCACTGCCCCGGCGGTCCAAAAGCTTCATTGCCTTCAGGATGCCGGATGCGCTGCCGATATCGCACAGTGCCTGCAGGGCATTGACATGGCAGTAAAGGCTTTCCTTTTTCATATAACCGGCTAACAATTCTGTCAGCTCCTCACCCGCACTCAGGCAGGTATGTATCCGGTGTTTGGACAAAAAGTAGGCAAAATAAGCAGTCTGCATGCTTTCCCGCTCCCCGTACAAAGCAGCGAGCCGCAAAATGACCGGCTGCATGCAGCGAATATACTGCTTTGCCGCCGGGTCACTTTTATCCGGCAAATAATCCTCCATCACACGGTCAAAGGCGATGAGATTTCCGACAAAGGAAAGCCTTTGCTCGAGAAAGCGCAAATGCCCCTCGCCGATCTCTTTGCCCTCCCGCACTCTTCGCAGCTGCAGCTTCACGTTCTCCGAAAGGATTCGGACTCTCTTATCCAGTCTGCGGTCTCCCTGTCTTAAAACAATGCCGTAGACAAGGTTAAACGCCAGCATACACAGGCACACAATTCCGTAGCCGTACAACAGCACTTCACTTCCCATCGCCTCTCACCGCCCTTTCTTTTTCTTAACCGCTGCATCGCCTCCTGATTTGCGCTGTCCCGATACCGCCCTGCGGAATCCGCTTTGCCTGCCGCCGCAGCTTAGGAACTGTTCAGGGAGTTCCAATATTCCTGCAAAATATAATAGGATTTTTTCAACCGCTCATGAGCCGTCACGTCTTTTTCCCATCCCTTGAGCCGGAAGGCTGCCATCGGAATCCGATAATCCGAACGCTCTGTGTCAGCCACTCCCACATACATCCGATCGATCTGCAGATTCTCAATTCCGTACTTCTCATAATAATCGTCATGAATCATCATCTCCGACGGGTTGGAAAAGTTTAAAAGCTGCCACGGCAGCCGAATCTCCACGGCATCCTCCGCAAAGCAGAAATCTGCCAGTGAATCAAAATCGTCCGCATCGGGATTTGCATTTCCGTATCGAAGCAGTCCCGTCTCGTACTTGACGCTGGAGGAGAGCAGATCATCCGCCTTCGGCAGTACATTCTCCAAAATGAGCGGCAGATAAATATTTTCAAACCGCACAGTGGCACGGTCCGGCGGATCGATGTACGGGTTTATCCCGTAATAGATTTCGCCGTATGCAGCAAGGAGCGGCTCATACCGCTTGTGCACGACTAACCTGCTGTCGGAGGTTCCGTGAAGCACGAGCAGGAAGTCACAGTCCCGCTCAAACGCCACATCGTACCTCTTACAATAGGTGCTTCCGCTTTTCGGTGTCGTGTCAATCGGTATGTAGAGCGTATCCGTCCCCGGCTTGAAATTCTCCTTCGTGATTAGGAAGTACAGGAATTTCTCATCGTATTTCATTGAAACCGCACTGTCTCCGTTCGAGATGACCGCATCCTTTTCTGACCACTCCGACGTATCGCCGTCCACATAGCAGACGCTCGTCTCCTCGCCGGGGTCAAAGGTCAAAAGCCCGAAATACTGCTCATTTGTCTGATAATCACTCCAATAGGGCGTTTTATCCAAATCTACCGCATGTACGGTATTCCATGTTCTCTTAAACCACTCGTCCTG
>JAFUZE010000079.1 GCA_017476765.1 Lachnospiraceae bacterium | reverse complement strand
TATGCTCACGCTCGATCCGGAGAGAAAGCGCCCTCTGCCGAAGGAGGTGCTGCTGTTTTTCTCTTATGAATGTCATCTGGATTATGAGAGAAAGGCATATGTGCTTGCCTGTGCGTGCAGGCAGAAGGAGGAAATCGCCTCGGTCTTTCCTGCCTTTGAGAAGCAGATACCGGATTTTATCAAGGAGCAGATTCGAAAGAACCGTATGAGCGATGAACTGGCGTATCTCTATGAAAATTATCTGGGGACGATCGAGTTTGATGAGGAGCTCGCCGCTGCATTTGTGAAGCTCGCATTCAAATACAAGGTTGCGATCGGGCGGGAGGATATCCGCAATGTCATTGTCGTCCATGAGCAGCTCAAGCAGGAGCGCATCTATCCGGTGACAGGACATTCGGCGTACGCTTCCGTGTATACGGATGACTGCTGCATTTTGCTTGAGGATGCGGAGCATAACCGCTACGTTCCAAAGGAGAAGCTGCATCTGGCTCCGCTCCTTTTGTATAAAAAACTGTTTTATCTGCTTGAAAATTCGGAGCTGAACCATCTGGGCTTCCTGCTGTATCTTTGTGAGGATAAGAAGACGTACTCGATGATCGACGGCGAAAATGCCGGTGCTTTTACGCGCCTTCTGGTCAGCAGTGAGGTGGCAGATGCGTACAAGCAGCAGTTCGGCAAGCGGCTTTTGAGATATTATTTTGAGAATGATTACATGGATGGATTGAGGGATTTGATTGAGAAACTCAATTATTCCAATGTTGCCGTTCAGGACAGGGATGATGTTGTCCGCTATATGCTCATATTGAGACGCTATGATCTTGCCTATGATTTTGCCATGACCTACGGATTTGAATATCTCTCGCCAAAGACACTCGCTAAGGTGTGCGTTCACCGGCTTGCGAGCACGCAGGGATTGTCCGTGCAGGTGCTATGGCTCTGCTATGAGGTATTCTTGAAAGGAAAAGCCGATGAGCAGGTTCTGTCCTATCTGGTGGAGCATTTTGATGGAACGATGCGTCAGATGAAGGATATCTGGATGCAGGCAAAAGAAAAGAAGGTGGACACGATCAAAATCGAGCGGCGAATCCTGACACAGATCTTATTCTGTGAAGGCTATCTTGCGCAGAAGGAGGACATTTTTGAGTCCTATGCCCGAAATGCCGCCGGCGTGGATGATCTGGTGCGCGCTTATGTGGCAAAAAGCTGTTATGACTACTTTGTCCGCGATTATCTGACCGGTGAGAAGCTCTTTGCCGAGGTTTTGCGCATCGCCCGGGCAGGAGAGCCGCTCGTGCTCGTATGCAAGATGGCATTTCTCAAGTTTTATGCCGGACGCAAGGATGGAAATGAACCTGTTTCGGATGAGGAGAGAGAAACCATTATCGCATTTGTCAGAGAGCTGATGGAGCAGAAGTATTATTTTTCCTTTATGCAGGTGTTTAAGGATTGGGTTCCGGAAATGCTGCCGGACATGGAACGCAGCTATGTGGAATATCGGACGCAGCCGGGAGCGAAGGTGACGATCCACTATCTGATGGCAAAGGACGGCAAGGCAATCGGCGATTATGAGAAGGAGACGATGCCGGAGATCTTTGACGGCTATTATTCGAAGAGCTTTTGCCTGTTTTTCTCCCGACAGCTGCAATACTATATTACGGTGGAGCAGGACGGCAGAGAGAGCTTTGTGGAAAGCGGGGAGCTGGAAAATCTGGATGTCACGAATATGCACAAGGAGACCCGTTTTTCGATCCTGAATGATATTGTGATCAGCACCGCCCTGCAGGATCAGGATACGACCGTACAGCTCATGCGTGAGTATGCGCAGCAGGTCTGGATGACCGAGGAGCTTTTAAAACTCAAATAATGCGTTACAGCAGTGTTAGGAGGCAGCAGTTGGATACGAAGCAGGCAGAGAAGAAAAAGGTAGTGATCGGATATGACCTTACGGATGAGTATGCGCAGATCAGTTATTTCTTTTTGGAACAGGATGAACCGGATACGTTGAAGGCATATCAGGGAGAAAAATATAATATTCCGGTCTGCCTTTGCAAGAAGCATGGCATAAACCAGTGGTATTACGGGCAACAGGCGGTAAAGAGCGAACAGGAGGGCAAGGGCACCCTGATTTCCGGTCTGCTCTCTCTGGCGGTAAGCTGCGATGAGATTACGGTGGACGATCAGGTGATTGCGACGAAGGATCTGCTTGTCCTCTTTGTCAAAAAGTGTCTGGGGATGCTCGGGCTTCTCATAGAGGGTTTTGAGGTGGAGTGCCTGATGATCACGCTCGATGAGCTCACCGAAAAGTCCGCTGCGCTGATGGAGCAGCTGAAGGGTGAACTGCCGTATGACGAGGACAGGATTCTCATACAGACGCATGAGGAAAGTCTGTTTTATTATCTGGTCAATCAGAAGAAGGAGCTCTGGAATCACGATGTCGTCGTCTTTGATTTTGCATCCGATTATCTCAAGTCCTACTATTTTACACTCAACCGCAAGACAATGCCTCAGGTGGCGCTGATTGAAAAGAAGGTATATTCCGATTTTGCCATGCCGTTTGAGGAGCGGCTCATGATCGACAGAAAGAGAACGTTCGCATCGTTAGATCAAAAATTTCTGGCGCTTTTGGAGGACTTTACAGACGGAAAGCTCATCAGCAGCGTGTATTTGATCGGCAAGGGCTTTGAAGGGGAATGGTATCAGGAGAGCCTTGCCTTTTTGTGCAGGACGCGGCGTGTCTTCGGCGGCAACAATCTGTACAGCAAGGGTGCCTGCTATGCGGCAAAGGAAAAGCGTGATTCCGGGCAGATTACAGGGGAGTATCTGTTTTTGGGAGACGACAAGCTGAAGTTCAACATCGGCGTGCTTTCTCTGGAGGACGGAAACGAGGTGTGCTGTAGTCTTTTGGATGCGGGAATCAGCTGGTACGAGGCAAGATGCGAAAAGCATTTCCTGCTCGATGAGGGGGATACGCTGGAGTTTGTCATGACCTCCCTTTACGGGGAGAAAAGCATCCGTCAGCTGAAGCTGGAGGGACTTGCGAAGCGTCCGCCCAGAACGACCAGACTTTGCCTGCAGCTGGAGATGCAGAACGAGCATGAGCTGCATGTTCATGTGAAGGATGAGGGCTTTGGAAATTTCTTTCTGTCGTCAGACAAAGAATGGGACGGCAGAATTGAGGTTTAGGAACTGTTCGGAAATAACTTTTTAATAGTGCATATGAACAGTTATTTTTGAACAGTTCCTTAGGTGAGGGAGAAGAGATGAACCGTTTAATTGCATGTGTAGGGGCATATGCGAAGAAACCATATCGCATTCGCCATATCAAAACGGATATTTATTGTATCGAGGAGCTCTGCTACTATTTGTGTGAATATACGAGTCTGCTTGACCGGGAGCTGATGAACGACGAGCTCATTACATGGCTGGAGGAGCAGTGCAGGCTTCGCGAGCTGGCGGATACGCTCCGGGGAATCTGCCGGAGAAAGGAGCCGCTTGCCGTCTATGTGGGCACGATTCTGAAAGCCACAGGCTATGCGCAGCCGGAACGGCTTAAGGCAATTCAGGAAACGCTGCGGCAGGAGGAAACGCTCAGCCGCTTTGAACGCAAAAAGAAGCGCGCCGATCATCTGATTCAGGAGCGTAAGCTGTATGACGGGATTGATATTTACCATCAGCTCCTTCGGGAGATTCCGGAGTCGGACAGCCGGCTGCTGTCACAGGTGCTTTATAACTGCGGGGTCGCATATGCAAAATTGTTTTATTTTGATATTGCGCAGGAGCTGTTCGAAAGAGCGCTCGGGTTGTGCGACGATGCGGAGATAAAGGCGGCATATCTTTACTGCAGGCGCTGCGGGCTCACGAAACAGGAATATGTGGATTTTACTGCCGATCATCCGGAGTTTTATGAGGACAGCCTCGCTCTCGAGCGCACGCTTTCCAATCTGCGGAACGAATGGGAACAATCCGCAGAGAGAAAGGAGCTGGAGGAACTGCTTACGGGCAGGGGAGATTCCGGTTTTCCGGCATCCGAACAGAAGCTTGAGGAAAAGCTTGGGGAGTGGGAAAAAGAATACAGCGCGATGGTCAGAAGGAATTGAGGGCACAGCGGGGAGAAAGGCAGGAGAGCCTTCTCTGCCGTGAAGTGTATCCGTCAGGCGGCTGCAGGCAGCAGGTGAAGGCGCGCGCGCAAAAGAGGTCATGGCAGGCATGAAAATATGGGACTGGTTAAGAAAAAAGAGAATACAGCCCGATGAGCTTTACGAGGAAGCCGGGGGAGAGATGCTCACGGAACAGACGCTGGACCGCGATGATGTGAACATGCATGATGAAATCCAGCGGAGGAAATATGTGGAGAGCTGTCTGGAGCAGATTGCCGCCGCTTCCGATGAAATAGAGCAGCTCGAGCAGGAATACCGCACGGTGGATTCGTATCTGAAGGATATGGAGGAGATTGAGATGCTCGAGGGGGAGGATAAAGCCCTGCTCGAGGATCATGCCAGAAAGGTCAGCTATCTCTCGAAGGACTCCTACCAGTATGAGGACAAAAAGCACAAGCTCAAGATGGCGGACTTTAAAAAGATGCGAAGGCTCGAGGAGGAGGCGGAGGAGGGCATTGCCAAGCTGCGGGAAGCGGAGCAGTATCAGGATGCGATCCGCCAGGATCTGAAGCGCCTGGAGGGAGAAAAACAGGCGTGCCTCTACCGTCAGAGCGAGGCATCGATTGCCCTGAACAATTATCGCGGGATGGCGGTCATTTTAGTCTGTGCAATTTTCGTATGTCTCATCGTCCTGCTGTTTCTGCAGTTCGGGCTCAAGCTGGACGCCTCCATCGGCTATGTGCTCGTGATGCTTGGTGCGGCGATTGCCCTGCTCACGATATATTTTCGGTTCATCGAGAACAAAAGGGAGCTGCAGACCGTTTCGGTCAGCTTAAATAAACTCATTCTTCTCCAGAACCGGGTCAAGATCCGCTATGTGAACAACACGAACCTTTTGGACTATCTGTATTTAAAATATGAGATTCCTTCCGCCGATTCGATGGAAAAGCTGTGGAAGCAGTATCAGGAGGAGAAGGAGGAGAGGATGCACATGCAGCAGATTCTTTCCGAGC
>JAFUZE010000078.1 GCA_017476765.1 Lachnospiraceae bacterium | reverse complement strand
TTCGTCTTCCTCTTCTTCGTCTTCCTCTTCCTCTTCAAAGTCATCCGCCATATCATGCACCTGCTCCGAATCCTCATCGTCCAAAGCAGTCTGCACAAAATCGTTTTGCTCGGAATCGTCCTCAAAATCATCCTCGGACACAAGGAAGCTTTCCCCCTCGTCCGTCGTCTGCTTTTCCTTTCTGCGCTCTAAAAAGGTGTTTGACTCCTTTCCTTCCTCAAAGTCTTCTTCGTAATCATTCTCCATCTCCTCGTCGAAGAACACTTCATCTGTTTCATCATAACTGTTCAACATATCCTTCTCCTTTTTACGCAAAGAGGTAAAACAGACTCTAAGAGTCTGTTCTACCGCCTAAGGTAACTGTTATCGTTTTCTCCTGATAGCCGCTCGGGCTTCCCTGCATAATCACAATGTCCACCGTCGTGCCCTTCTTATAATACTCCAGCAGGGAAGTAAGCTCCTCTAACGTCTCGACCTTCTCTCCGTCAAATTCTACTAAAATATCTCCTTTTGTCAAGCCCGCTTTTGCCGCTGCCGTATTTTCATAAACCTGTGCAATGTAGATGCCTTCCGGAAGTCCGTAGGTGCTCGATACCTCCTCTGTGACGTTGATTCCGCTGATTCCGAGGAATGCCTTCTGTTCCTGATCATCCACACGGACTCTCGTCTGCTTCGTCATCAGCTCCTCGATGATCGGCTTTGCGGTCGAGATCGGAATGGCATAGCCCATACCTTCCACTGCACTTCCGGCGATTTTATTGGAGTTGATGCCTACGACCTCTCCCCTGATATTCATCAGCGCACCGCCGGAATTTCCCGGGTTGATCGCCGCATCGGTCTGAATCAGGTAATTCGTCGTGCCGTCCTGTGTATACTCACGGTTCACCGCACTGATGACACCGGTTGTTACGGACTGTCCGTATCCTAAAGCGTTTCCGATTGCGATTGCCGGTTCACCGACCTTGAGTGCATCCGAGTCGCCCAGATTGGCAATCTTGATCTGCGAGAACGTGGTATCCTTAATGGAGCTAAGCGGGACAGCAATCACGGCAAGATCCACATCGGATTCCGTCCCCTTCACCTGTGCATCGACGTTTTCTCCGTCAATGAACTGTACCGAGAGGGAGGTTGCATCCTCCACCACATGATTGTTCGTTGCGATCAGCAGCTCCTCGTCGTTTTTGCCGACGATAATGCCGGAACCGCTTCCTTCCTCCTCCTGCTCCTCCGGCTCCATGCCGAAGCCAAAGTAGCCGCCGAACGGATTGTAGCTCTCGACCTTATATATGCCTGTGATGGAAACGACCGACGGCATGACCTCCTCGACCACGTCGGAGACATCCGTCACCACTGCAGCGCTTGTAATGGTGGAATTGGTTTCTACGAGCTTGCTCTGCTCGATTCTCTCCGCCTTTTGCACTGCCGTCTGTCCGGTGCTGTCCGTTCCCGTATTCTCCGATACCCGAACCGGTGACAAAACGAGAATGCCTGCGATGACGATTCCCGCAAATGCTCCGAACACGAGACCGCTTCCGGCAAGCTTTAACACTCTTTTGCCGAAGCCGCTGCCGGACTTTTTGGCTTTTTTCTCTTTCTCCTTTATATCGGATGCCGTATAGGCGGAAGCCCCCCGGTAGGAGCCGTCCCACTCCTGTCTGCCGTAGGCTGTGTCCGAAGCGGCGGTGCTTCCTGCATTCTGTGCACTGCTTCCGTATCCGTCGTAACCGGAAGCGTGATCCGCATATGCGCTCTGATTTGTGTGTGCTGCGGAGCCTGTGTATGCGTCTGCAGCTGTATTCCTGCCGGCATCTGTATATGCACTTGTACCGGTTTCTGCATTGGCACCTGTGTATGCATTTGCAGCTGTGTATGCATTGGTACCTGTGCCTGTCTCGGTGCCCGCATATAAATTCCGCCCCGTTTCCGTCCGGCTGTGCGGCGAACCGTAATAGTGGCTGTAATCATTGTAATGATTGTCGTTTTCGGCACGCTCGTTTTCGGCAGCTGCACTGTTACTGTTATAATTTACATCATTTGGATATTGATTGTCATTTTCAAACATATTCATAACCTCTTTTCCATCACATGTTTTCTTTCTTGCTCTGATATGGCTAGTATAGTTGTGTTTTGTGTTTTTTCTGTGATGAAAAAATGTAAAAAATAAGTCTTATCTTTTTCCTGCCGCCTTTATTCCACCGTGACGGATTTGGCAAGATTACGCGGTTTATCGACATCGCAGCCTTTTCCGACCGACACATAATAGCCGAACAGCTGAAGCGGAATGATTGCCAGCGAGTTCGTAAAGTACTTGTTCGTCTGCGGAATGTAGATGACATAGTCCGCCGCCTTCTCAATCTCCTTATTTCCCTCGTTCGTCACCGCCAGAAGGAAAGCGCCTCTTGCCTTCACCTCGATCATGTTGCTGATCGTCTTTTTGTACAGCTGAGGCTGTGTCACGACGGCAGCCACGAGCGTCCCCTCCTCAATGAGCGAAATCGTTCCGTGTTTGAGCTCGCCTGCGGCATAAGCCTCCGAATGGATATAAGAAATTTCCTTCAGCTTCAGGGAGCCCTCCAACGCAATTGCGTAATCGATTCCCCTTCCGATAAAGAAAATATCCTTCGCCGCCACATAGCGGTTGGCAAATTTCTGTATTTTTTTCTTGTTTGCGAGGAGCAGTTCAATCTGATCCGGCAGCTTCTTTAAATCCTCGAGCATTTCCGCATAGTCTGTCTGTGAGACAGTTCCCCGCACCTTTGCAAATTTGAGGGCAAGCAGATACAGTGCGATCAGCTG
>JAFUZE010000077.1 GCA_017476765.1 Lachnospiraceae bacterium | reverse complement strand
GATCGGCGAGAATCTGAAGCTGTTTTTGAAGGAGGTCCGGTCACTCGGAGCACATCCGAACGGACCGGTGTTTTATGCGCTCAACAATGTGCCGAAGGACAAACGGATGAAGGTGGAGTTTTTTCTTCCGGTAAAAGAAGAGATTTCCACAACAGGGGGAATGAAGTTCCACAGCTATTATTCGGTCGAGCAGATGATGTCCATGCGTGTTTTGGGAAATTTTGAACAAAAGGTGGAGGAAGCGTATTCCGCAATGCTTCAGTATATGCAGATGCAGGGTCTCGAACAGCTCACCCCGCCCTACCATATTTTGGACAGGGTCGGAGATCAGTACTTTTTGACGATTAAAATCGGGTATTTGTCATTCGTCGTCTGACAGTTACCGTTTGTCGCATTTTTCATACAAAGCGGGAAGGGTATGATATAGTATCCATGCGGAAAAGAGAGCTTTTGCAAAGCTCATTCGGAGGTGCAATATGGCTGATATTATAAAAGTAAATACAAGATCGCTAAAGAATGACAGAGATTCCATTCAAAAGGATCTGCAAAAGGTGAGAAAAAAAATTGCAGAGATGCAAAAAGATGTGGAAGCATTGAATAAGATGTGGTCCGGAGATGCGAATGCGGCATTTAATCAGGTGTTTAAAAATGACATCAAAGCGCTCGAGAGCATCTGCAAGTCCATTGACGGTATGATTCAGTATGAAACAACGGCAAAGAAGGAATATGATACCTGCGAAGGCAAGGTATCGGAGCTGATTTCATCAATTCAAGTTTAGGAGGAGTATTATGGCTATCGTGTTGAAGGTAAAGCCGGATGTTCTGATCGCAAAATCAGGCGAGATTTCCAAGTCGATCGGAACCATTGAAAAGGAATTAAAGGACATTGGCGAGGTGATCACAAAAACAAAAAAATACTGGGAGGGAGATGCGAGCAATATGCATCAGAAGCATTATCAGGCGTTTAAGGATGATATCCCGAAGGTGATCAAGCGTTTAAAAGAGCATCCGACCGATTTGCTGAAAATGGCGAATCTGTACAATGAGGCGGAGAAGGCCAACAAAGCACTGGCAAAGCAGTTGCCGGTGGATGTGATTAAGTAGAGGAGGCAGATATGGCAACAGCATCGGAAATTATGTTCAATTACAGAAAGGCGATGGATCAGGTGAAGGCGTTAAATGCCATCGCCGCTGACTTAAAAAAAATCGGTAACAACAGCCTGAGTGACTGCATGAATCAGGTGAAAAAGAGCTGGAAGGGTGATAACGCCGACGCATATGTGGGCAAAGGCAACCAGCTAAAGCAGAAGGTGACAAAATCCTCGGACAATGTTTCCAAGGTTGCAGGCACGCTCAGCTCTATGGCAGCGAGAATCAAGGATGCGGAGCTGCGGAATCTTGAGACGATCCGGACGATCACAAACAAGTAACATGCCAAGGAGAAGGCAGGTAAATAAAAAAGGAAAGGCGCAGAAGGATTATCCGGTGGAAGTATGTTTACGATTTCCCTAAAACAGATGAAAAATTGCATAGAGGAATTAGAGTGTGCACAAAGAGAGCTGGGCAAAGTCCTGACAGGTCTGGAAAATGTATATGCCGGGTTTGATAGTCTGACAAGCGGAACACTGGACAAACAGATACTTCGGGCAGTCATTGATGAGGTCTCCGAGGAAAAAAGGGGGCTTGCGGGCCTTAAGGAAGGACTTGCGCAGACCATCAGCCTGTATGAACAGACGGAGCAAAAAGCGTCTCATACAGGCACGGCGGACTTGGGAGGGAGGGATATAGGTCTTCTCGATCTGCGGGCTGTCAGGAGGACGATGGAGTCTCTCGGAATATTTTTTGAGTAAGGAATAGCGTGAAATTCTATTCCTTCTTTTTTTCCGCCTAAATCATGTACCGGAAATGGAAAGAGACATCCGAAACGGAAATGGTATCTTCGTCAAACAATTCATAAGGTTTTTCCGGCTCGATATAAGAATGGTTGATCGAGGTCTTGTTTGTCGAATAATGGTCTGTCAGATAAAAGCGCTGCCCGTCATATCGGATGCTCGCATGCATGCGGCTGACCGTCGGATCGTTGTAGATACAGTAATCGACCTCCTTTGGATTTTTACCGATGCGCAGCCCCTTCTTTGTAAGCCATATGACCTCACCGGTATCAATGCGGATCAGTGCCCCCAGCTGTTTCCGTTTCTTTTTCGGGGCACTGTCAGGACGAATCGAGGCATTCATCCGTTTTCCTTTTAGGGATTGCCGGATATTCAGCGATGCAAATGCCAGAATCAGAAGAAAGAGAACGGACTGTATGATGCGGTATGTAAAATTGTAAGGTCTTAATTTCTTTTTTGCCTTGCGAAGAGCATCCAGGGCGTTTTGCATGTCGTCTCTGGTCGCATCCTCTTTCCGGGAAATTTCGAGTGCCTGTGCAATGGCGGTTTTGTATGCGGCAAGGGACTTTTTGGAATATGCATTTTCATTCTGCATGACATCCTGCTGGCATTCGGAAAGAAAGGCATGAAAGTCAGAAATCAGCTCTTCGTCAGCAACGTTGTAGCTGCTGGTGGGATCGGTATTGCTGTAAGGAATCCCGAGAGTGGTCAGAAGCTCGGTCAGCTTCTCTGCGGGAATTACTTTTAAGGAGTCGTCCTCCTTGTCAAAGGACATCATACCCACTACGGCTCCGTTTTGATCTATGATCGGTGCTCCCGCCAGTCCTGTGGGCGGATATCCCTCCAATTTTAAGCGGACAGGCTCGTGCGAGATTTCTTTTACCGCATACGGACTGATCCGGACGGTAAAATCAGGGAGCTGATTCAGACCTAAAAGGGAGAAGTCCCCGGAATATCCAACCGGATATAAGTCCTGCTTTCTTGTCAAGTCAGCCGTGCTGCCTATGGGCAGACTCCTCAGACTGCTCATCGCAGAAGCCGGCTTTAACAAGGCATAGCCGATCTGCTCACCGGAGGCAGATATGGTGGCTTCGATGGTGATTCCTTCCGGAAAGTAGACAGAAATCTGGGGCGTGAGTCTGGCGCTAACGGCTAATCCTGTGCCGCGCCGAATCTGGTTGTAATCCTCCTCCGACGGCGTGACAAGCTGAAAATCCGTAAAGATATAAGGCTCTGATGTGTTTGCGCCGATCAAAAACCCGCTTCCGCCGTGCACATAATAGGTATTGCCGGATTCGTCCGTGCAGGAGGTAATGATTTTGACAACACCATTGCCGGCATCGGCGACGGCAGCGGGATAAGCCTCCTGTTCATCGGCAGCAGGATAAGTCTCCTGTTCCCCGGCTGCAGTAGGATAAGCCTCTCGTTCCCCGGTTGCAGTAGGATAAGCCTCTCGTTCCCCGGCTGTAGCGGGAATCGCACATATGCCGGATAAAAAAAGAAAAAGTACAAACAAGCCAATATAACGTGCCTTTTTGAATTTGCGGATAAAAACGGAGAACATAAACGAAACCTCACACATTTAATTTCTGAAACTGACATTATTGTATCAAATTTTAAAGGGATACTCAATGAAAACATTGTAAAAAATGAGATAATAATGTATGATTTTATTATAATTGCCTGAAAGGAAATGATATGAAGATCGATACGGCTTATCAAACAGATCGAGGAACTATAAAGGATGTGAATCAGGATGCTCTTTTGATCAAGACAGCCAGATGCGTAAAGGGAAACATTGCTTTTTTCTGTATATGCGATGGAATGGGAGGCTTATCTCAGGGGGAGATGGCAAGTACCCATGTGATTTATGCGATGTCTGACTGGTTTGATCACCGGCTGCCGGGGCTTTTGGAAAAGGACAATCCGGATGAGGTGATAAAGGAAGAATTGTTTCATGTCATCGGACAGACAAATGCACAGCTGCGCGAGTACGGAATGCAAAACAGGCTCCAACTCGGCACGACCTGCACAGCCGCACTGGTTCTGCCCGATTTTTACTACGTTGTGCATGTGGGAGATACCAGACTGTATGAGATTACGGATGCAATCCGGCAGATTACACACGACCAGACGGTGCTGGCAAGAGAAATATCGCTCGGCAGGGTTTTGCCGCAGAATGCGCAGAATGATACGCGCGGAAGCGTTCTTTTGCAATGTATCGGGGCATCAAAGACCGTGGAGCCGGAATTTATTGTGCGCAAGACGAAAAGAGGAGCTGTCCTTATGCTTTGCACGGACGGTTTTCGAAATAAAGTGAGTGATCTGGAGTTTCTGGACGGTTTTCATCCTAAATTTATGACGGATGAGCGTGTGATGGAAAAGCAGTGCGAATATTTTGTCGAGTTAGGCAAGCAGCGCATGGAAAGAGATAATCTTACCGTGCTGCTTGCAAAAATCTGGTAGGAGCGGGTCGGAATGCTGGAAAACGGAACGATCATAGATGGGAAATACAAGATTTTAAATAAAATCGGACAGGGCGGAATGAGCGTTGTTTACCTTGCCATGAATGAAAAGGCAAATAAGCAGTGGGCAATCAAAGAGGTGCGCAAGGATGTGACCGAAAACTTTGACGTAATCAGACAGGGTCTCATTACGGAGACGAATCTGCTCAAAAATCTGAGTCATCCGAATCTGCCGAGTATCGTCGATGTCATCGATGGGGAGGATACGTTTCTTATCGTTATGGATTATATTGAAGGAGTTCCTCTCAGCGTCAGGCTCGAGGAGGGCGGTGCGCAGCCGCAGGAACAGGTCATTGACTGGGCACTCCAGCTGTGCGATGTATTAAACTATCTGCACACGAGGGAAAAGCCGATTATTTACCGTGATATGAAGCCCGGCAATGTGATGCTCAGACCAAACGGGGATTTGGTGCTGATCGACTTCGGAATAGCAAGGGAGTACAAGACGCATAACACGGCGGATACGACCTGGCTGGGCACACAGGGGTATGCTGCGCCGGAGCAGTTCGGCGGACAGGGGCAGACAGACCAGAGAACGGATATTTACTGCCTCGGCGCTACCTTATATCATCTGCTCACAAATCATAATCCAAGTGAACCTCCGTATGAAATGTATCCGATCCGCAGATGGGACGATACGCTTTCCTCCGGTCTGGAGGAGATTATTCTGAAATGTACGCAACGCAATCCGAAGGACAGATATCAGAATTGTAATGAACTCAGGTACGCCTTAGAGCATTATATGGAAATGGATGCGGAATACCGGAGAAAAGAGAACCGCAGCTTTCACATTTTTATGGGATTGTTCGCAGCGACCGTGCTGAGTCTGACGGCTGCACTTGTTTTTCAGCATTACGGGAATCGGATAAAAAACAATAACTATGATACCTATGTGGAGAATGCCGTTTCCACATCGGATGAGGACGAAGCGGTCAGCCTTTACATGGAAGCAATCCGCCTCGAACCGGCGAGGGGGGAAGCGTACCTTCGGATGCTGGAAACTTTTATGGAGGATGACAATCTGGAGGAGACGGAAGCCTATACGCTGCGGCAGATTTTACAGGGAATGAGTGCAAACAGTACATACGAAGAGCTGATGAAGCAGGATGCGGAAGCTTATGACGAATTTGCGTATCAGTTGGGCATGGCATATTTTTATTCCTATGAAGAAAGCGGTAATAAGAACAATTCGAAAAAATGGCTTCAGGCAGCAGCCCAGTCCCAATCCCTCGATGCGCATAAGGTGCAGCGGGCACAGAGACTGCTTCAGATTGCGGAGTATTATTCCAAGATCGGTGTGCAGTCCAAATCGGGCGATGAATCCACGTCATACAAGGATTATTGGGACGATCTGACCGCACTTTCGGATGGGGACATTGTTCAGATGGACAATGCGGTAACGGCACTTATGATGTATAACGAGCTTGTTTTTCAAATTGCGACAAACGCTCCCAAGTTTGAAAATGCCGGAGTCAGCAATCAGGAGATGGTCGGGCAGATACAAAATGTCATTGCGCATCTGGAAAGTGATATCCGGGAGACTGATCTGCAAAATGAGAGAGTGCAGTCGCTTATGAGAAAGGTCGTAAGCAATATAAAAGTTGCGGAGCGGGAGCTTCAGACGGATTTTTCGCTGCCGGAGACGGAGTGAACAGTATGCAGCGTATATTTGTCCGTAACCGCATCGTACATGTTCGGTTTAGGAGTGACAGGAACCATTTTTAGTTTCAAAGAAATGGGGGGATAACATGCGATTATCTATGAGCGGACTGCTTGCGGGCATGATGTCTGTCTATTATAATCTCAGGACAATTTTTGCCGTGCTTTTTGTCGTGTTGCAGATCATTACGGTTGTTTATGGGGTTCGCATTCGAATCTATTCTCTTCTCGCCAAAAAAACAGGTCTGCATAAAAAGCGGGAGATCGCGATGATGGAGGCAGGAAAAGCGACTCGGAAGCGAAAAGTAAAGAAGGTGGAGGCGCAGCAATACACACAGCAGATTCTGATGCAAAAAAGTACGAATCGTCCCGATCAGACCGAAAAACTGCAAAGTACGACGGTTTTGGAAAAGTCCGATGCCTATTCCACAACGGTGCTGGGTCAGTCGGGCACAGAGAAAGAGTTTTGCCTGCTTCAGAATATCGTTGTCGTCCACGGAAAACCGCTGCAAAATGGGTAAGTGTTGGAAGAAAGGAAAATGAGATGAAAAATGAAATAAAAAATCAAAGGAAAAATGAAAGGAAAAAAACAGAGATAACAAAATTAGCGAAGCTGCTTTTTTTCTTAGGCTCGGTCTGTATCCTATCCGGATGCGGAGAGAAACAGGCGATGACACAGCAGGCAGAGCAGGAGCGTGAGACGACGGTGCAGGAGGAGGGCGGCAGCGATGCAGATGCCCGGACACTGGATGGGGACGAGCTGCCGGATGCCGCTAAGGACAATGGCTCGTATGAAATCGTTTCAAACGGCGTGCTGTTTCACATTCCGAAATCCTTTGAGGTCAGAATCGACGACGAAACAGGCAACATCTATATCAATGATGAAAACTATAACTACGAGCTGGTTATGGTTGTGGCAGACGGCTCTTATGAGGAGTCGTTAACGGACAAAGAGCACTTAATGGAAAATGCGAAAAAGTTTGATATTACCGTGCAAAAGGAAGTGACGGAATATACGGTAAACGGTAAAAGCTATGCCTATTTTACGTTTGAATACAATGACGGAAGCGGAATTACCTCGGTAGTTTATACGGCTGCTACATCCGATAAAAAGGTCGGGATCAATCTGATCAGAAATTCGGATATCACAGAGGAGGAGGTCATCGACCAGATCGATGCTTTTTTGCATAACGCAGAAGGAACGGAGCTTGCCGACAGCACAGAGCAGGATACCTTCCGGGCGGATTTTGTGCGGGACGGGGAACCGGTAAGTGAGACGAGGCTGAAGCTCGGGAGCGTGGTTGTGGAAGCGAAGGTTCCGGAGGGATACTATTATATTGATGAATTTATGACAGATTACAGCTATGCACAAATGTTTGAGTCAGAGGATGAAAAAATTTCCGTAACGACATATCTGTATGAAGCAGGTGTCTTTGAGAGTGCCGCAGGCTATGTGGAGCAGCAGGTTGGTTTGATCGATCCGGATGACAGCAGCTATTCCGACGTTCAGGTTCTTGACAAAGCGCAGGAGCAGGTGAACGGAAATCTGATCATTTACGGAGGAGTCCGTTATATGTATGATTCGACGACCTTCACTCATATTTATGCGGCATGCACGTTGCCCGACCGGAGCATGTATTTGTTGGATGCGAGCACCTTGTACGATGAAGAGCTCGGCTTTGATACCATTCGGGATTTTATGGATTTTCATATATCGGAGGAGGAATAAAAACATGAACGGTACAGTACACTCGTACAAGGTACAGTTGCCACAGTAATATTGTAAGGCAGAAGCATAGTTGCAAAACCCACTCGATTCCGCTATGATGTGAAAGAGTAAGAAAACGTCAAACAGATTATTGAGAAATAAAATTTTTCAGATTATTATAGCGTCGCGGAAGAAAGGAGAACATCCGCCGGATGTCAGATAACAAAATGAGAATAGGGAAAGAGAAAAGGACAACGAAAAGAAAAAACAATACAATTTTAATGAAAAACAAATTTGATGGAGTGACAGGTCTTATTACGGCGTTCACTCTGAGTGTAAGCCTGCTGTCAGGCTGCAGCCTTACGAAGCCGACGACGGAATCACTCCTAAAGTCCTATGCGAAGCAGATGGGCAGCCTTAAGACGATGGAAATGGACATGGAGCTTACGTTTGATGTGGATATATCAAAGCAGAATATGACGGTTACGATGGAAATCGGGGGAGGCTCGGATATTCAGTATGTCAAGGAGAATGAAGACAATTATAAGGGATATATGGACACCGATATCAGCGTTTCGATGTTTGGAGTCTCCAGAGAGGTGGAGACCGAGAGCTATGTGACAGGTGATCCGTCAGGCGCTGCCATGTACACCAAAAGCAAGGACAGTGAGAAATGGAGCAAGACAGATGGCAGCGGCTTTCTTCTTCCTAATGCCGATCTCTCCGCTTTAGCGCAGACGCTCAGTCTCCAGGAGGATACGGTAATTGAGGACGGACGGGAATGCTATGTGCTTTCCGGAAGCGTGACCGGTGAGGATCTGCCGATTGAGCAAAGCAAATTTGGTCTGGATTTGGATTTAAAGGATGTCAAAATGTATGAGTCGCTGAAGCTGGATAAGAATGATAAGACACCTGTCAGTCTGACGATTACGGCAGATGAGGATTCCCTCAACAAGCTGCTTCAGGATTCGGTCGGTGAGTTGATTGACGATGCGGAGGTGACCATCCGTACCTTTGAGATGATCTGGAAAATAAAGAGCATCGATAAAGAGCTTACAGTCGATATACCGGACGAGGTTTATGATGCTGTGGAGAGCGATAGTGAGGGAATTTTGGACAGCTTTGGAACATCCGAGGCGGAGTAGGAATAATCCATCGATACATCCCATATGCTGTTACCAAGAAAATTTTTTGGTAACAGCATGTTGAATTTTATCTGGGCATTTATGATTATTCTCGGAGTGATCTACGGCTCTCTGACGGGAAATATGGCGGAGGTGAGCAGTGCGGCGCTTGACTCGGCAAAGGATGCGGTCTCGCTGTGCATTACGATGCTCGGCATTGTGTCGCTCTGGGTCGGATTTATGAAAATCGCGGAGAGCTCCGGTCTTATTGACAAGCTGACAAAAGCATTGGCGCCCTTTATCCGCTTTATGTTTCCCCACATTCCGAAAGGGCATAAGTCGCTGGAATACATTTCGTTAAACACGATTGCCAATCTGTTAGGGCTCGGCTGGGCGGCAACGCCTGCGGGTCTGAAGGCGATGGAGGAGCTTGCCGCTCTGGAGGCGGAGAGAGGAAATACGGAATACCTGACACAAAGCAGTACAGGCGGTACCGGCAGTGGGGAGCGCACGGCAAGTGATGAGATGTGCGTGTTCCTCATTCTCAACATCTCCTCTTTGCAGCTGATTCCTGTCAACATCATTGCATACCGAAGCCAGTATGGCAGCGTGAATCCCGCCGACATTATCGTACCGGCGATTCTGGCGACTCTTTGCAGCACGCTGACGGCAATCGTTTTCTGTAAAATTGTTACTGTATGTTCCCGAACCACGCATGGTCATAGAGTGGGCAGCAGCGTAAATTCAGTTGTTGCCTTTCACACCAAAAAAGGTTGACACATACCTCTTAAGCTTTTACAATGAGCAAAACAGGACACGATTCACGCACG
>JAFUZE010000076.1 GCA_017476765.1 Lachnospiraceae bacterium | reverse complement strand
TATTCTCAAAGAGCACTTTGTTGACCTGTTCGATGATCGGTACCTCGAGACCATATCTCTCAGCCAGCTCCATCCCAGCCTTCGCCGAGTAGACACCCTCGACGATCATCTTGACCTCCTTCATCGCCTCTTCCATCGTATAGCCCTGTCCGATGAGCACACCCGCCCTGCGGTTTCTGGAATGCTTGGAAGCACAGGTTACGATCAGGTCGCCGATTCCGGTCAGCCCCGCAAATGTCTCATAATTGCTTCCCATCGCAACACCGATCTGGGAAATCTCCGCAATTCCCCGTGTGATCAGAGCCGCCATTGTATTATCGCCGTAACCGAGCCCCGATGCGATACCGGCTGCCAGCGCCACAACGTTCTTGAGTGCGCCTCCCAGCTCGATGCCCTGTACATCAGGACTGGTGTAGACGCGGAACACGTCACACATGAACAAATTCTGAATATACTCGGCAGTCTCCTTCTTTTTTGCCCCCACAACGACCGTAGTAGGAAGCCCGCGTCCGACTTCCTCTGCGTGGGACGGACCGGACAGCACAGCAACGACAGCCTGCGGAATTTCCTCCTCGATAATTTCCGACAAGGTCATGCATGTATGCTCCTCCACACCCTTTGCCACATTGACGATCAGCTGTCCGTCTGCAACATAGGCACTCATGCTCTTTGAAGTGCTTCTCGTAAACGGCGACGGCACGGCAAGGACGAGCAGGTCTTTTCCTCTCACCGACGCCTCCAGATCGGTCGTAAACGTCATATCATCCGGCAGCTTCACACCCGGAAGCTTATCCACATGCTCGCGCTTCTCCCTGAGCATGTTCACCTCATCCTCCATGATCGACCATACATTTACCTTATGTCCGTTTTTGTAAAGCAAAAGCGCAAGGGCAATTCCCCAGCTTCCCGCTCCGATTACACTGATCTCTGCCATCGTTATACTTCCTCCCCGCTTTTTTTCGTCAAATATGTTTTTCTCTCGGTTCCCTGCAAAAGCCGCTTGATATTCGGCGCATGCTTGATATATGCCATCGCCGCCAGAAACAGGCTGAGCGCATACATTTCATATAAATGCGTCTGTTCCGTCACGCCGAGCACTCCCATCTGCCCCAAAGCAAACATGGTAACCACAAAGAAGAAATATACAAGCAGTGATCCCAGGGATACATAGTGCGTGATAAAAAACGCTGTAAAAAAGGCAATCGCACAGATGATAAAGAAACGCCAGTCAAAGGCGGTGATCAGCCCTGCCGTCGCCGCAATTCCCTTTCCGCCCTTAAAATTCAGATAAAACGGAAAATTGTGGCCGAGAATCGCACCGGCTCCCGCATACAGGGACAAAAGCTTCATCATCTCCGGTCCCATCGAGCGGTACAGAAATCTGGCTAAAAGTATCGCCAGAACTGTCTTCATCACATCCCCGAAGAGCACGATTGCTCCCGCCTTTTTCCCGAGCACCCTGAGGGCGTTCGTCGTCCCCGAATTGCCGCTCCCATGCTCCCGGATGTCGATTCCGTTCATCTTTCCGTAAATAAAAGCCGTTTGAAACATGCCAAATACATATCCGATTGCCAAACAAACTACTCGTTCCATCGTATTGATTCTTTCCTTTCCTTCTCACTTTATCGTTTTTCCCGTTTTTTGTTTTTCCGCTTTTTGTTTTTCCGTTTTTGTTTTTCCGTTTTTTGTTTTTCCGCTTTTTGTTTTTCCGCTTTTTGTTTTTCGGTTTTTGTTTTCCGTTTTTTGTTTTCCGTTTTTTGTTTTCCGTTTTTAATTGCCGGATTTCCGCTTTTCCGATTTCTTATTTCTCCTTGCGCTCGCGAATGATGAACCGGAGCGGTGTCCCCCGAAAGCCGAACGCATCCCGAATCCGGTTCTCAATATATCTCGTATATGAAAAATGCATCAGTTCCTTGTCATTGACAAAGATGACAAACGTCGGCGGCTTGACCGAAACCTGCGTAATGTAATACAGGCGCAGACGCTTTCCCTTATCCGAAGGCGGCTGCTGCAAAGCTACTGCCTCGGTCAGAATCTCATTGAGCACACCTGTCTGTATGCGGAGAGAATGATTCTCGATGACTGCGTCGATGAGGTCAAACAGCTTCGGAAGCCTCTGACCTGTTTTTGCCGAGATAAAAATCATTTCCGCATAAGGCATGTAAGCTAACGTATCTCTGATTTTGTTCGTGAATTTGTAGATGGTCTTATCATCCTTCTCGATCGCATCCCATTTGTTGACAGCAATGATGACACCCTTGCCCTCCTCGTGTGCAATACCGGCAATCTTTGCATCCTGCTCGGTGACACCCTCCGAGGCATCGATCAGCATGACAACTATATCGGCACGCTTCACCGCGCTGACCGTGCGCACGATCATATAATGCTCCAGATCTTCTTTCACCTTATTTTTGCGCCGCAGACCTGCCGTATCGATGAACACATATTCTCTGCCGTTATGTACGACCTGCGTATCTACGGCATCCCTTGTCGTACCGGCGATATCCGAGACGATGAGGCGCTCCTGTCCGAGAAGCTTATTGATCAGCGAGGATTTTCCGACATTCGGCTTGCCGACAATCGCAATGCGCGGACGTTCATCCTCCTCCTGATCGATCTCCTCCCAGTCAAATTTATCGATGACAAGATCGAGCATATCCCCGATTCCGAGCCTGTTTGCAGCCGAAATCGGAACCGGATCACCGATTCCCAGATTATAAAACTCATAGACATCTGCCATGTACTTATTAAAATCATCTACCTTGTTGACGACAAGAACGACCGGCTTTTGCGACCTGCGCAGCATATCCGCCACCTTTGCATCCGCATCGACAAGTCCCTGTCTCACGTCCACCAAAAAGAGAATGACATCCGCCGTGTCAATCGCAATCTGCGCCTGCTCGCGCATCTGGGATAAGATCACATCCTTGCTGTCCGGCTCGATTCCTCCCGTGTCGATCAGCGTAAAACCTTTATCCAGCCAGTTAATATCCGCATATATTCTGTCTCTTGTAATGCCGGGAGTATCCTTCACAATGGAAATCCTCTCTCCCGCAAGAGCATTAAAAAGAGTGGATTTTCCCACATTTGGTCTGCCTACTACCGCTAATATTGGCTTTCCTCTTCTCTTTCCCATACAATCTCCTTATCAAAAATGAAATCAAAATATTCATATCCGCTTGATTTTACAATATTCACCTCGACTTGTAAAGCCTTTCCTAATTCCGTGAGCGTAATATCGTCCAAAAAAACATCCTCACCGCTGCGCAGCACATTCTGCGGAAGAAGGAGCGTTCCATGCAGCGGCTTTCCCTTCAGCTGGGCAATGATATCCTGTCCCGTCAAAAGCCCGGAAACCGTAATCCGCTCCCCGAAAAAGTAGTTTGTGATCTCGTATACCTCAATGCAAAGTCCCGGAATGAGCTCCATTAACGTGTCCGCTATTTTTTTGATGTATGTGTAGGCGAGCCTGCCGGTCGCCATCGAGAAATGCATATGCTTCGGCTTTGGCGGACGGAACCGGTGTTTTTTTCGGTATTTTTTGTACTGTCTGACTGCATCGTCAAATTCGTCCAGCAAAAGGCGCAGCATTCCGACACCGTTTTCGAGCTGCAGATAGCCGTCGTACGATTCGGCAGGCGGCATGTCGCGCCCTGCCAGAATGTACCACTCGTCGGAGGCATGTACAAAATGCAGTCCGTGCTCCTCATAGACCTTTTTCTGCCAGCTCTCAATCAAATCAATGACCGCAGCCGCATCCTCACGATTGAACGGCTCGAGCGGATAAAGTCCCTCGCGGTATTTGGAAAGCCCGACCGGCACGACGGAAACGCTTTCAAGCACCGGCACATACTTCGCAAGCTGCTCGATGCTGTACGCAAGCTCCTTACCGTCATTGACTCCTTTGCACAGGACGATTTGGCCGTTTAGCGTAATTCCGGCTTCGTAAAGCTGTCTTGCCTTATCGAGCGCCTCTCGCGCAAATCGGTTATTCAGCATTTTGCATCGCAGCTCGGGGTTCATCGTCTGAAAGGAGATGTTGATCGGAGATAAATGGTATTTAATGATCTTATCGATATCCTTCTGCCTCATGTTCGTGAGCGTCACATAGTTGCCCTGCAAGAAGGAAAGCCTCGAGTCATCATCTTTAAAATAGAGCGTCTCCCGCATTCCTTTGGGCATCTGGTCAATAAAGCAGAAAATGCATTTGTTGCAGCAGCTGCGGTAGTCATCCATCAGACCGTTTTCGAACTCAATGCCGATATCCTCCCACTCCTCCTTTTCGATTTCCAAAAGCCATTCCTCGCCGGAGCTGCCCTTCCTGATTGCAATCGTCAGAGACTCCTCCTGTGTCATGAACTGGTAATCAAAGATATCCTCCACCGTCTCACCGTCTATGGACAGGAGAATATCGCCTGCTTCTATTCCCATCTCCTCCGCAATGCTTCCCGGAGTAACCTTTTTGATTATGTGGTTCTGTGTCTTCATAAAATATAACTCTTTCTGCCTGTTTGGGGTGTTCTTCCGTCAGCCGTGCCATTCACAAAAATGCTCCTTCGTCGGCTGACTATATTATCATACTAGAAATTTCTTGACGTGTCACTAGCAGAATGTTATAAATAGGATGTGACTGCCGTTCTGCACTGCAAAAAGAAGTCATCTTCCTGCAGAGGCCGAACGGACAAACAGGATAACAGTGAGGTGGACATATGCCAAATTTACAACAACTTGAGAAGGCGCTTCCGGTCGCTCCGTTAAAGCTGATCGCACTCGACAGCTGTGAGGCACTGGGGAACCGCGTCAATGACTATCTGGTTACTTTTCGCAAGGAAGTAAAAAATGTTGCAAAGGATGACCCCGCTTTTGCAGGATATGTTGAGGACAGCTATCTGCTCAGCGCCTCCTGCCCACGCTTCGGAAGCGGCGAGAGCAAGGGAACGCTCAATGAAAGCATACGCGGCAAGGATTTATTCATTTTGCTGGATGTATGCAACCACAGCATTACATACAGCATCAATGGATTTGTCAATCATAAATCACCGGATGACCACTATCAGGATTTAAAGCGCGTCATCGCCGCTGCCAATGGCAAGGCTGCACGCATCAACGTCATCATGCCGTTTCTCTACGAGGGAAGGCAGCATCGGAGAAGCGGGCGTGAGTCACTCGACTGCGCATATGCACTCGAAGAATTAAGTGAGATGGGTGTCAGCAATTTTATCACGTTCGATGCACACGACCCGAGAGTCCAGAATGCAACGCCGCTTCGCGGGTTTGACAATTTTACGCCGCCCTATCAATTCATCCGCTCTCTGCTTCGCTATGAGAAGGATTTGATCATTGATAAGGAACACACAATCGTCATCAGCCCGGATGAGGGTGCACTCGACAGAGCCGTTTACTTCTCCTCCGTTTTAGGTGTTGACACCGGTATGTTCTATAAGCGCAGAGATTACTCCAAGATTGTCAATGGCAAAAACCCAATCGTTGCCCATGAATTTCTGGGGGATAACGTGGACGGAAAGGATGTCATTATCATCGATGATATGATCTCATCAGGCGGAAGCATGATCGACACGGCAAAGCAGCTTAAGGAAATGAACGCAAAGAGAGTTTTTATCTGCTGTACGTTCGGTCTCTTCACGGAGGGACTGAAAGCATTCGATGAGGCATA
>JAFUZE010000075.1 GCA_017476765.1 Lachnospiraceae bacterium | reverse complement strand
TATTTCCTTCGCCGTTGCCCGCTGCGCCTAATCTGGCAAGTGGAACAGTGATGGTATCGGAATCTTCCTTTTCTGCTGAAGAGGATTCATCCTGAGAATATGGCTCTAACGCATTATCTAACATTGTCATATCCATCGGAATAGAAGCGATACCACCCTCTCCAAAGGTCGAGATATGCATCACACCGATTCCATTGCTTTCAAGATAGCTCTTTGTGACACCCAGTGTCGACATCGGTATCGTCATATAGTAGAACGTATCCTGCGTCTTGTTATGTCCCTCATTGAGAAAATTCACCCAAGCAGAAGAGTCAGAATTAAGATCGTCCGGTGTATAGCCATCATAACCATTGCCCTTAATTCCCATAATCGTGCTACCAAAGAAGCCATCCTCGTACTTAAAGGAGATACCTCCGGTGCTGAAGCCGACGACATTGCCGGAATCGTAATTAAAGTATCCGTCGCTTCCCGGTTTGAACAGTGCCGGCTCGCCAACTCCCGGTTTACTTGAAAAGCACATCAGAGCATCGATTCGTGTCTCAAAGCCTACCTTCAAGCCCCATATATAGCTGCCATTAGCCATTGTTCCATTTGCCAATGTTCCTGCTTTAGATTTACCTGTTCCAAGGTCAAATGCCAGCATTTGCGGAATATCACCGTTCCACGGCTTCCCGTTATCGCTGATCGGATATCCTTGATTCGGGTCAACCACATCCGTCACATTTGTAAACTGCCATCCGAGATAGATATTCGTATCATCCCAAGCCCCATACAATGCATAAGTATCGTATACCGGTGCCTCATGTGAACCACGGAAAATACGTGGATCATCATTTGCCACACCTTGGGCAATGATCATTGAATCATCAAAATCAGATGCGCTCGTAATAGTTTTATTCTTGCCCATCTGTCCGTTCGGATTTGTTGCGTAATAGCTGCTGGACGGTGCTGCAAGCGCTGCCGAATCAAAGGCTTCTGCCGAACCGCTGTTTGCAAGACCGTACTCCTTGTATGCGCCGTTTTTCTCAGCGTCAAATTTCTTGTGGTAGGTAAATGTCTTTGTTGTTGTCTTGCTTCCCTTTGTCGCCGTAACCTTTACTGTCACATCGGTGTCGGCAATTTTTCCTTTACCGATGACGACATCTGTCTGACGGGTAAAGCTCTGAACCGGACCGTTGTCCACGCAGTAGGTTCCGCTGTCCGCATTCTGCAGGGTATACTGTACTGTTGCCGTTTCCGTGTCAAAGGTCGCTCCATCTGCAAGCTTACCGGCAACAACGGCAGGATCTTCGTTTGATGCAGCCGCCTCATATACATAGGTCACGGTAATTGTACCGCTCTGATAGGTTCCGTTTGCATTTGACGGTGTTGTCTTTAACGTATAGCCTGAAACGGTCGCTGCAGAGGTTGTATACGAATCGCCGACATCGCCGCTCATATTTCTGGATGCCGCAATTTCCGTGCCATTCGTATCTACATATTTCACGGTTACGGTGCCCTGCTCTTTTTCTATGACAACCTCGGTTAAGCTGCCGTTTTCGTACAGCATCGAGGTTCCCTTCGTATATTCAAAGCCCGGCTTGTTCTGTCCCGGAACTTGATTGCTGTTGTCGTTAAAGATTACTTTCGCATTGGTCATGTCCGATGGGAGATTATAGCCGTAGGTATCCTCACCCAAGCTTGTCATTTCCACGCCCGGCCAAGCGTGATTGTTCGTGTTTTCATCCACATAAGCATAGCAGTAGATCGTGCTGCCCCAACCGGATGGCTTCTTGAGATAAAGGTCATAGCTTCCGTCGATGACGCTCTTTTGCTTTTTGAAGGTCTTGGAAGCATTTACCGCATTGCCGTCAGTTCCGGTTCCCGTAACGGTGACCGTCACGCTTCCGCCATCCTGTGTGGAAGAACCAATGATAATAGTGTCACCATTCTGATAAGAGCCCCTCGCGCCCTCGGAAGTTTCGTAGGATGCACTTGTGACGTTCTTTGACGTCAGCTTAACTTTTAAAGTGCTTTGGAACGTATCGGAGCCCGTTGTGGAAGATACACCAACGGATGCTTTGTCCGTGTTAACCTCCCCATTGTAAATTGCTGCGACACCGCCGCTGCCGATTGTACCTGTCAAGGTTTTGCCGCTGACCGTAAAGGTCGTTCCGGATATCTTATCTGTGTAGGTTCCATCTGCGACCGTGTGCATCGTAGCACTGATCGATTTGGAGCCGCCGCTGAAATTGACCAGAGCAATACCGCCGGTGCCTCTTTCCACGACGAGCACATTGTCAACGACCTCCACATATTCCGGTTCCCCGTCCATTGCGGTATGGAACTTGTTCATCTCCACGATGCGGCTGTTCTTGTAGTCCATCTTATGGCTGCCGAGCGCAGAGCTTCTCCAGCCGCCGGATGAATCACCGTCCAAATTGCCGGTCGGACGTGCAAAGTACAGCGCTGCCGGATATCTTGCTGCGACGGCACACCATGCGAGCATCATCTTTTCGTCGTCGATTTGCCATGTCTTTTCTCCGTAATCACCGGCAAACGTGTCGTGTGACTCGTTCCACAGCACCCATTCGTTTCCGTTCGAGCCGAAGATGTCGTTATTCATAAACTTCGCATAACCGGCATCGTTGTTTTTTACTCCGTTTTGTAATTCGATTCCGTACTTATTGTTCGTTACCTTGATATATGGCGTGTACTTTTGCATATCCGTATAGCCTCCCGGACCTGCAGTGTTCAAAATCTCGCCATATAAAAATACATCCGGATCCTTCGCTCTTGTAGCAGCTGCGATCCTTGACCAGAATTCGCTGGAAAAACCGGTATCGGTCGGTGTCTCGATATGCTTTGCCGCATCAAACCGAAATCCGTCCGCACCGCAGTCCTGCGCATCGTTGAGGAATGCTATAATGATATTCTGCAAATCCGTATTGGCAGTATTTAAATCCGGCATTCCGATCGGTGCGTGTGTCATCTGATATCGGTCACTGTCGCTGGAACCGCTATAGTTATCGCTGTGCCAATAGTTATTATTATCTTTCAGATAACTCGGAATCTGCGGGGAACGGTCGGAAGCATCATTTCCGCCTTTACCCGTTACGTTTGCCAGATGGTTGGATACCACATCGACAATGACCTTGATTCCGTATTTGTGCGCCTCCTCGCACATCGCCTGAAATTCCGCTTTCGTCCCCAATTTGTTGCCGATCGTAAAATCGGTCGGCTGGTAGAACTTCCACCATGCCCCTGTGTTCGGCACATCGCTTCCGTCCTTATTCGGTTGGATCGGCGAGGTCTGTACTGCGGTATATCCTGCCGCCGCAATATCCGGCATCTCTTCCTTAATTTGGTTAAAGCTCCAGTCCCAGGCATGCAGCATGACACCGGTGTAATCGTTGCCGCTTCCGGCGGCATGGACATCGGAAATCTCATCGACTACGCTGCTGACAGCCCCGTTTGTCACAGTATATGCGATACTGTTGACCATGCTGACCGGAATGCTTGTCAGAGTCAGTGCCGCAGCAGAGAATACGGCAAGCGCTCTCTGAAACAATCTTTTCCTGTTCATTGTAACCCTCCTTCTTCTTTTTCCTTACAGTCAGATATGTATGAAACGATACATAGTCTATAAATGCCGTTTTTCGGTTGTCTGTATTCACGCTCCTTTCCATGGTAAATGATATTAGATGATTGCGAAACTCTCTTCTCCCGATATCAGGATATGTACCAAATAACAAAAACGAGGGCGACTCAGCCACCGCTTGGAGCTCGACCTTCGTTATTTGGTACATATCCTTCCGGCTCTCAAAGCGTTTCGCAACTACCTGTGAATGGTACGAGTTTGTCTTTTATTATATGTCAAATTGTTCCTGTATTCAACATTTTGCCACCTTTTTCTTGCTCTCGGAAGTATCTTTTTTGTATCTTTTTTGTATTTTTTTTTGTACGACTGAGGAGTGGAGATGGTAAGGGCGGAACGGCATCACATATAGCAGCAGCTTTTCTTGGATTTTTGTCTCCATCGTGAGGCTTTGAACGGGATTTTAACAGGTTGGGAGAGGTCTTGACAATAAGGGTCTATCGTGATAGACTTGTCTCGGAAGTCTATTGCAGTAGACCCCTGAACCGATAAAACGAAACAGGAGGCGGATTATGGAAAAAACAATCTTGTACGATGGGGAATATAAGTTTATGCAGATCGTCTGGGACGCTGCGCCCGTAAATTCGGGGGAGCTTGTGCGGCTTTGTCGGGAGCGGCTCGGCTGGAAAAAGTCGACGACCTACACGACGATCAAAAAGCTGTGTGAAAAGGGATATATTGTCAATGAGCATGCGACCGTTTCTGTACGGATTCCGCGGGAGGAAGCGCAGTCGGCGGCAACGGCATCCTTTGTGGACAGAACCTTTGACGGTTCGCTTCCGGGATTCATCGCTGCGTTTTTAAACGGGCGAAAAATAACGGAAAGCGAAGCGAAACGTATTCAGAGTATGATTGACGAATATAGGGGGGATTGAGATGCCGCTGCTATTTGAATTATTTTCGCATCTTGTGCAGATGAGCATACCGGCATCGTTTGTTATAGGCATTGTGCTCATAGTACGGCGGATGATGCGAAAGCTCCCGAAGGTGTATTCCTATCTTCTGTGGAGTGTGGTAGGCTTTCGTCTGGTGAGTCCTGTTCATATCGAATCAAGACTCAGTGTTTTTAATCTCCTGACAGGGTTGGGCGATTTGAATAAGGGCGTGCGGGGAAATACATCTGTTTCTGTGGAGGTTCCCGTTCCTGAGCTGTCGACAGTAATGGAAAACAGTGCGATCTTGCCGAAGGAAGAACAGGCAAACGCCGCTGCGCCGATCCTGCCTGCTGCTCAGATTGCACTTCGCATTGGGGCGGTAGTGTGGCTGATGGGGCTTATGCTCCTTTTGATTTATTGTGTCGTTTCATATATAAGGCTTGTGAAAAAAACGGAAGCCGCTACTTTGTTTTCAAAGGATTTAGCGGATGTTTACGAATGTGACGGAATCACATCACCGTTT
>JAFUZE010000074.1 GCA_017476765.1 Lachnospiraceae bacterium | reverse complement strand
ACCCCAAACAAAACGCCTGTGACAGCCGACAGTCCTTGCCGGTAATAACCGTCGATCGCAAGCAGTACAAAAAAAAGCGCCAGGATATCAAAAAATCGGTCAATCACCACACTCAGGATGCCCACCTGCCAATGCCTTGTCTCCTTTTTAATCTTATAGATCCGGTACAGCTCACCGAGCTTATACGGAACGATCAAATTCACAAAGGTCGTCCCCAGGTACAAAAGCACGAACCGCTTTGAATCAATTTTATGCTCCATCAAGACCAAATACAGGCGAAGCATTTTAGTCAGATGAACCAGTACAAACAGCACAATCACAGCCGATATCAGCCACCACATGCATTTTCTCCTATTCTGCCGCACAAAAAGGCGGTATTTTGTTACTATTCTTCTTTCTCAACGTCCTCGGAAAGCTGGGAAAAGCCCCTGATCTGCTCGCAGGTATACGACTCCCTGATTACTTCCCGATACTCTTTTTTGATGCTCTCACGATCGGCCAGATAACCAAATGCCATCTTCAGCACCGTAATCGCCTGACTGACCATCTTCACATTGGATACCTGATCATCCTCGCGCCAGCTGACCGGATAGAACCGGATGCTGTGCTTATAATAGTGTGAGGCGAGAATCATCACATAGTTGAACATCAGATTGTCCGGGAACTTGTCAAAGAAGCCGTCCTTTAACATTTTGACCTTGTACATGTTCAGTCCGCTTCCCAGATCAAAAATTCTTCTCCTCGTGACAAATGCGAAGATAAAGTTGTACACGACATTGCCAAACGTCCGAAAACGCGAATAGCCCTCCAGCTTTGAACCCGGCATGAATCTTGCCCCGAGCACACAGTCGTATTTGGCATAGATTCCCCGATGCAGCATCGGGAGAAAATCATGGATGTTTCCCTGATCATCCCCGTGCAGCATACACACATAATCGTATCCGTGGTCAATCGCATAGTGAAACGACATTTTCTGGGAGCCTCCCAGACCATAGTTCTCCGTATTGCGCATCAGCCGGATCGGTTTGTCCGGATGCGCCTGAATATATTCAAGCACAACCTTTTCCGTCCCGTCCGTACTGCGGTTATTGACAACCAGCGTTTCCTCAAAGTAAGCAAAAATCTTTTTATCCAGCTGATCGAGCACCCGCACGATCTGCTTTTCACAGTTGTAAGCAGGAATAAACAACAGCATTCTCTCGCTCATCCCGATTATCCCTCCTTCTTTTCCAGAAATATCTTTCTCGTAATAAAGTTATAAACCATCACAATGGCGGTTGCACCGAGCTTTCCGAGACTTTCCGCCGTATCTCTGGCAAGCCAGTCCGTTAAAAGCTCCGAGTGCATATAGATTCCGTCAATGCAAATATAAAGAATCAGCGTGTTAAGCCCCAAGCCAATCAGGCTTAATATGACAAAAATCACAAATTCCCTGCGCCGGCTCATATCCTCCTTGCCTTCAAACACAAACTTCATGCTGAGAATATAATTCACGATCACAGAGATCGTAAAGCCCAGAATGGATGCAATCACATAATGGATCCCAAGCAGGGAGCTGCTGATCTTGAACGTAAAATAATCGATAAAAAAGCAGAAAATACCGACTGCGCCGAACTTGATAAATTGTTTGATCAGCTTTTCCATCGGACTAGTCCACCTTCACATGGGAAAGCACGGCTGCCTTTAACGTCTCCAGCTTCTCATCTGCATCCTCCAGCGAGGTTCCCTTCACGCCCATGTAAAACTTGATCTTCGGCTCTGTTCCGGATGGTCTTGCACAGCACCATGAGTTGTTCTCCAGCTCAAAATAGAGCACATTGGATTTCGGCAGGGTAATCGGGCTTTCCTCTCCCGTCGTCATATCCTTGCTGATGCTGCTCTCGTAATCCTTGATTGCAAGCGTCTTTAAATCCGCAAACGAAGCGATCTGCTCTGCTCTTAAGTCAGACATGATCTTTGCGATCTGCTCCTGACCGGAGAAGCCCTTCAACGTCACTGTGTGAAGTCCTTCCTTAAAGTATCCGAACTCCTCATATAAATTCAGCATCTGATCCCATAAGGTTATACCGTTTTTCTTACACCATGCAGCCACCTCGCACAGGCACATCACAGCGACAACGGCATCCTTGTCTCTTGCATGCGTGCCGGCAAGACATCCGTAGCTTTCCTCAAGACCGAATACATAATGATTCGAGCCGGTCTGCTCGAACAGCTTAATCTGCTCACCGATATACTTAAAGCCTGTCAGTACCTCGATCTGCTTCACGTTGTATTTCTCTGTCATGACATCCGCCATGTTCGTCGTAACGATCGTCTTGACAAGAGCCGGATTCTCCGGCATCGTTCCGTTCTTTGTCTTTTCGCGAAGTAAGTACTCGGCAATAAGCATGCCTGACATATTTCCGGTAAACGGAACATACTCTCCGCTCTTTGTATCGAGTGCGTAAATGCCAAGTCTGTCCGCATCCGGGTCGGTCGCAAGCACAACGTCCGCATGTACTTCCTTTGCAAGCTTTAATGCAAGCGTAAATGCCTTCGGGTCCTCCGGGTTCGGGTACTCAAGCGTTGTGAAGTCCGGATCCGGCATCTGCTGTTCCTTGACCACATACACCTTCTTAAAGCCCAGTTCATCCAAAACACGGCAGACCGGCACGTTTCCGGTTCCGTTGAACGGTGTATAGACGATCGTGATATCCTCCGCCATCTCCTTGATGATCTCCGGATGAATGATCTGCTTTTTTAACTCTACCATATAAGCATCGTCAATCTCGGAACCGATGATCGTCAAAAGTCCCGCATCCTTTGCTGCCTGCTCATCCATCGTCTTCACGGTGTTCCAGTCTGTCACAGCCTTCACTTCCCCGATGATATCCTTATCCTTCGGAGCCGTCACCTGCGCACCGTCCTCCCAGTACACCTTATATCCGTTATACTCCGGCGGATTGTGGCTCGCCGTCACAACGATACCGGAAATACACCCTAACTTTCTGACTGCGAATGAAAGCTCCGGCGTCGGTCTCAGGGAATCGAACAAATATGCCTTGATGCCGTTTGCGTTAAGGCAGAGCGCTGCCTCCTTCGCAAATTCCGGTGAGAATCTGCGGGAATCATAGGCGATGGCAACACCCTTATCCTGACCTCCCTGCTTGATAATGTAGTTGGCAAGTCCCTGTGTCGCCTTGCGCACCGTGTAGAAATTCATACGGTTCGTTCCTGCTCCGATTACGCCGCGCAGTCCGCCGGTACCGAATTCCAGCTCCTTGTAGAAGCGATCCTGTACCTCCTCCTCGTTGTTCCTGATTGCAGCAAGCTCCTTTTTGGTCTCCTCGTCAAAATACGGATTCTCCAACCAAAACTGAAACGTCTCTTTGTAGCTCATCTCTTATCCTCCATTTTTCATATATTTATAGTAACCAGCCATGCCTTTGCAAAATCGCGTTTTCACGCATAGCTGAAATTTACTTCCAATTTACCGTAAAGTCTGAATGCAGGAGTGAAAAATTCCTGTTGTAATAAGGGTCGCCCTTTTGCAGCTCCACCTTATACCGCTCCTTGAATTTCTTTGCCTCCTCGTCATAGCGGAGTGCGTTTTTATCTTTTTTGTTGTCCGAGCCCCTCGACTTTGACTCAAAGTGATAAAGCTCCGCAAACGGGGTAAAGACATTCAAAAGACCTAATTTTCGCACGCGCAGGCAGAAATCAACATCGTTGAGCGCAACGGCAAACTCCTCATCGAGCCCGCCCAGCTGCTCATACAGCGATTTTCTCACAAGCATGCACGCACCGGTCACCGCCGTGACATCCTGTGCGTAGCAGAGCCTGCCCATGTAGCCGACGTTTGCCTCCGGCACGCGGTAATGTGTATGTCCCGCCGTGCCATGCGCCCCAAGTCCGATGACAATTCCGGCGTGCTGTATCGTGCGATCCTCATAATAGAGCTTTGCCCCGACGGCACCGACATCCTCACGCTGTCCGTACATCATCATCTCCTCCATCCAGGTCGGAGTGATGACCTGCGTATCATTATTCAAAAGCAGCAAATACTCTCCCTTTGCAAAACCGGCACCGAAATTGTTAATCTTGGAATAATTAAAGGCTCCTTTGTATTCTACGACCGAAATGCGCGGATGCTTCCGAATCTCGTCATAATAATCCCGAATCTCCTTCGTCTCGGAATTATTTTCCACAATGATAACCTCATAATCGGAATAGGTCGATACATTGATAATGGACTCCACGCAGCGGCTCAGATCCTCGACATGATCCTTGTTCGGTATGATGATCGAGATGAGCGGATGCCCTGTCAGCGCATATCTGATACGGAAAATCGTTTCAAACGCCCGCGTGCTCTCAATCTCAAAATCCCGGAATCCAAAGCTCTTTAAATGCTCGGCGATCGCTCCCTTCGCAGCATTAATCGCATAGGTCTTTGCACCGATGCCCGATGCCACACTTCCCTTGTGGGAGCGCCAATAATACAGAAGCTTCGGCACATGCACAATGTGCTTTGCGGATGCAGTCAGGCGCAAAATCATATCGTGATCCTGACTGCCGTCAAACTGGCTTCTAAACAGCTCGGTTCCCTCCAAAAGCTCCCTCGAAAAGACGCTGAAATGACAGATATAATTGTTTGCGCGCAGATTGTCCGGCGCAAAATCCGGTTTGAAATGCAGCGTAATCATGTGATTGATGCTGTTTCCCTTGAAGGTCGCCTCGTCACAGTAAATGTAATCGGCATCCTCGTCGCAGATGACCTTCATATATTCATACAAAACACTCGGGTGCAAAATATCATCGTGGTCGAACAGCCCGATATAATTACCGGTCGCCATCTTGTAGCACTCGTTTGTGTTGCCGGAAATGCCCTCGTTTTTGTCAAGCTTTTTGTAGACAATCCGCGCATCCTTGTCAAAGTAGGACTTGCAGATTCGGTATACCTGCTCATGCTCCGCATCCGAGCCGTCCGCAAGGCACAGCTCCCAGTTTTCGTAGGTCTGGGCAAGGACGGACTCGATCATCTCCCGAAGGAAGCGCTCCGGCGTATTGTAGAGCGGCACTAAAATACTGAACTTTACTTCCTTTGAAAACCTCGTCTCCGACTCCTCTTTTCTTCTCGCCGCATTCGGGAAGGAGTGCGTTCCGTGAATCCGAATCGACTGCTTTTCCCGATATTTGTTCACAAGCTTGTGCGCAATGCCTCTCGGATTGCCATGCGCAACAATCCGGTTTTTCTGGCGGATAAAAAAGTGAATCACAACACGGAATGGCTTGCTCAGCTTCCAGAACACGGAACCCTTGATTCGTCCAAGCTTAAGTTTCAAATCCTCAATCTCACGGTAAGCATCCGCCAGCTGATAGGAAAGCTTTTCGTTTTTCGCCTTTTCCCGCTCGTACAATTCCTTATAATAT
Source organism: Lachnospiraceae bacterium (assembly GCA_017476765.1). Taxonomy (GTDB): domain Bacteria; phylum Bacillota; class Clostridia; order Lachnospirales; family Lachnospiraceae; genus JAFUZE01. Next base: position 93 of record JAFUZE010000074.1, on the reverse strand, counting down.
TGTTCCTTGTTTGACTCGTCACTCATGTTATTCGTTTCCCTTTAATTTTCTGAGCGGTCTGGTAATTCTCCAGCTTGTCGAATGATACAGGTT
>JAFUZE010000073.1 GCA_017476765.1 Lachnospiraceae bacterium | reverse complement strand
GTACATTTGTGCCTCCGAAGTGCAAGGTTTTTATTAGAAAACTACGTTTTTCTTTGCACTTCCAGTATACCAAAAATGATCAAAAATGTCAGTAAAATCAATGGTTTGCGGTGCTTTTTGCTATCCGATAGCAGACACTATGTAGTAAATAATCTATCCACTCTTTTTGCGTATCATAAAGACAGATTACTGAAAATACAGAAACAAAAATAAGCCAAAATCTCCATAATTGAAGTTTATTTTCACTCGTCATTCTCTGTACCGCCTTATTTCTTCTCATGGCAGGGGCAATCATAAATAAGGAACCAAATATAGCCCATATTTCCATAACATAATCTTCTCTTACTTACGTCGATGCATACAACCTGATACTTATAAATATACCAACCAGAATATAAACACCTAACGCAATAAGAATCGCAATACCGATTTTTCTGTCCCGCTCATTTAGGGTAAATGTCATATTGAGCGCATCCTGACGTCTTTCTATTTCTTGCTCAAAGTCAGAAGGGTGTTTCAGCCTTATTTGCAGCAAAGCAAGTGCAATTACAATAGGCGCAATCACACTGAGTCGCGCATAGCGATTCTTATACGGAATAATCGGACCGGTGCGAAACGCTTCTTCCGGATAGTCCGCAGCAATCCGCAGCAATCGTTCACTTGAACTCAGATCCCCTTTATCTGTTATCATATCGACCTTGTACACATTTCCGTTGACTATATAGCTAAAAGCCGTTTTGTAAATTTTCTCCGATTCATCTCTTTCAATAGCATCAACATGTGCCGACACTGTGATTTTTTCATCAAAATTCAAAAAAGAACTAAGCCAGTTCATCTGGCAAAGCAAACATATGCTTACTTCCAGAATGAAGATTAACAGAATTACTTTTTTCATCGAATCACCTCATACCATAAATAGTTCATCTTAGGTTAAAATTGCTTTTGCACCCAAATCAGAATGAACGATATCGCAGTGATATGCCATAAAACCTGCATAAAATCATGATACAAAATTTCAAAACCCGTTCTGTATGCGATGAGGCTTTTCAATACTCTGTCGCTATTTTTAGATCGACATATAGTAATCTCCCTTCCGATTTTATCTTTGACGCTACGCCGTATTATGTATTGAATACCTGTTACCTCGACCAGACTGAAATATCTATTTTCAAATAATCCTTGCTGTATGACATCCGTTGTTGAGACAAAGTCGATAATCGTTGCTTTTGTTCTATTAGATGCCGAATAATTAAAAATTGCACTTACATATTCTTCAGTAAATACAATTATTTCCCCTATAATCAATGATATGTTCAGAATTTTATCCATGTCCATCTATTCTCCTCCAACTATAGGCATTCGATCATAGAACATTTTATCAAGCCCAAACGACTCCAGATAGCTACCAAATTCCTTTCCACATAAGTATACTGATTCAGGCTCACATATAATAGAGTCCGTTGTCATCGCTCGTGCAAATTTCTGTTATTGTATCGTTCTACTACAACTCCCAGCTGTTCCTTAAAAAAGCGATGATAGGCTTGATTTAATTCATAATGAGGCTTCTTTGCATGATAACACCACTTTGTTTGCAGCTCCTCAAATGAAACATCCATCAAAACATCATTTTGATCCTGTAAACATTTAATCCTGTATTTTGCACCAATATCAAAATCAGTTCCACCGCGAACATTTCCCACCGTGTATTCCACTCCTCCAAAAGTAAGAATACCCTCATTTTCACTTAACTTTTCAAAAGATGTTTTTTTAATTACTTTACTAATACAAAATGCCCCTAACTTATACATTACATAACTGACATCCTCATTTGCAATTCTATATCGTATTCCGTCAATGTTCTCCACTCCATCTACTTTTTTTCGGCTTTTCAAGTTACAATGAATATGATATACAAATAATAGAATTACTGCCGTTGTTGCTATAAGAGTTTCTATATATTCATCCAAACTCATTTACCTCCTCTCCTAGCAAGTTTTTTATACACTACTATCTCTTCCTGTTATATAAATAATTCCATGCGCGATATACACAGTCCCACTTAGAAATAATCAAATCTTTTCGATTTGTATAAATATTACCAAGTGAAAGAGTTGGAAAAGTCTGGGACATTGCCACATGCCCTTCTCCGACAGTTCCCTCAAAACCAATACCGGTGCCCCACATAACTCCGGATGGAGAAAGAGCTTTTCCCTCTCCTTCAAAAAGCATAGACAAGCATCCCACAAACCCTTCACCAGCACTTCCCCCCGCTTCTGTACCAAATCCTTCTATATCCCTAATACTTTTCTTTCCTGGATATATTGCACTATAAATTGAACCCTGCGCCGAAATACCTCCACCTATTCCTGCACCAAATGCAATTTGCAATCCCATATTACCGTCCATATCTACCGCAATTTGTGCGGCACCAGCCATAAATGCATTTGCGTTAGTAGCTAAAGAAATACCTATTGCAACTACGGCATCAAATTCCCTTGCATCTTGTACTGCTTTAACAAGCTGATTATACATATTATCAAAATTATGTATAAACTTATTCACCGCATTCATAATATTATTAACAGAATTAATAATATCATTTTTCTGTCCACACAACCCAAACGGATCCAGATAGCTTATCGGATTTCCTTCCACATAAGCATACCGATTGAGGCTCTTACTGCTGCCAATGCTTCCGGTCACAACATCCTGATTGATAAAGCGCTTGATACTGATGTCGTAATATCTGGCTCGCATGTAATAGAGTCCGTTGTCATCGCTCATGACTCCATACTGCCCGTTGTACAAAAAGCTTACATCTCCATATGAGCCCAGACCGGTACCATCATATGAACCGCTGAGCAAGTCCCCATATGCGCTGTACTCAAACCGGTTCAGTACCTCACCGGACAGTGACGTAACAGCCATTGTACTGCCCACATGGTTAAAATGATAGATTCGATAATCCGACTCGGCTGCGTCATTAGAGGAAGCATTTTCCTTTGCATCCGGTTCATCCTTTAATTTCTGACTAATGTCTGATTTCTGACTGTCATTTGATTCCTTCGAAGCCTTGCTATCGGCAATGCCGTCTCCCTCATATCTGACCTGTGAGACAAGCCTGTTATCTCCATAGAAATAATAGATGATCTCCTCATGGTCATCCGATTCCTTCTGATAGTAAATGCGCTTCTCCGATAACACCTGCGACAGATCACCGCTTGCAGAATCTACCACATACTTTATCATGACCTGCGAATCACTGTCTGCATTTTTGATTACACCCACTCTGTGATTCTCGGCATCATAAATATACTTCGTCAGCTTTCCGTCAGCATCTTTGACCTCAGTGAGGCGGTTTCGGCAGTCATAGGTAAAGGTCGCCATCTTCCCTTCCAGCGGACCGTATACCATATTTCCGTCCTTGTCATACTGTACTGCCTCGCCATTATATTGGATGAGACGATTGTTCTCGTCATATTCCATGACAGCGTTAACAAGCGAGCCATAGCTTCTATTCCCCGCAATCTTTGACGCACTGCCTGTTTCCGACACACTGACTGCTACTGATTCACTGCCTGCTTCGGAGCCACCGCCGGCATCCGTTTCAGCCGGCGGTTCACTTGCGATACTCGTAATATTCCCGACAGCATCATAAGTATAATAATAGCTGCTGATCAGCTCCTTATCCGTCCGGTCGACAAGACTGGTCAAATGCCCTGCTGCATCATAGGTTCGATATTCGGTGCTTCCGTCCGCTCTTGATGTCTTTACAAGACGGTTGTTCGCATCATACTCATACGATGTCGTCTTGCCATTCCAGTCAGTCATACGGACGAGCCTGCCGCTTTTGTCGTACTCATAGGTGACTGTCCTTCCGTTCGGATAGGTCAGCGCACTCAGCTCGCCGAATGTATTGTAGGTATAGCCGATCTGATTGCCGTCTGCATCCTTATAAGTGACGACACGATTCAAGGCATCATAGGTTCTCGTGATGACACGAACCTCTCCATCGCTTGTCTTTTCCGTAACAGTGAGCACATTTCCGTTCTTGTCATAGGTGTAGGACACTTCTCCGGCTTCGTCCGTAAAGCCTGTCATTCTGCCTGCGTCATCATAACGGTACGAAGTTTTCTGCCCCTTAGCATTTTCCTTCGATGCAAGCTTGTTGACATC
>JAFUZE010000072.1 GCA_017476765.1 Lachnospiraceae bacterium | reverse complement strand
GGAACAAAGATAGTGGACGGCAAAAGGTATTTTTATCCGCTCATTCCTTGCAATATCAAGTCTTTATACCAAAGACTCGTGCGAAAATGAGGGAAAAAGGAAAGTTATCAGCCTTGTCATCTTTTTCCAAACGTGATAAGATAGACAAGGATTTGAAACTTTTTGATGGAAGGATAAAGAAAATGAGCTTTAAGTTGATGACAGAAAATACGACAGATTTACCCGTTGAGTATTTGGATGCGCATGAGATCGGCGTCTTTACGCTGCCGGCACAGGTGGACGGCAAGACGTACGACGATTACAGAACCATCGATTCCAAGATGTTTTTTGAAAATATGAGAAAGGGAAGTATGCCGACGACTTCACAGGTAAATCCTGAAGTCGCCCGGGAGGGACTTTTGCGCGAAATCGAGCAGCACAAGGAAATCCTCGTCATTGCGTTTTCATCAGGTCTCAGCGGCACCTACAGCAGCATTTCCGTTGCCGCCGAGGAAATCATGGAGGAGCATAAGGATGTAAAGATCATCGTTATCGATTCCTTATGTGCGTCTATGGGCGAGGGACTTTTGCTTCACAAGACGATTGCGTATAAGGATGCGGGACATACGTTGGAGGAGACTGCCGCTTATGTGGAAAGTATAAAAATGAACGTGGTGCACCTGTTTACCGTGGATGATCTGTTTCATCTCTACCGCGGCGGACGCGTGAGCAAAACGACGGCAGTTATCGGTTCACTTGCCAACATCAAGCCGATTCTGCATGTGGACTGCGAGGGACATCTGATCAATATATCCAAGACAAGAGGACGCAAGAAATCCCTGTCCACGCTCGTAGAGATGATGGGTGAAAAAATGGGTTCCTTTGCGGATAAGAACGATATCTTTATGATTTCGCACGGGGACTGTGAGGAGGATGCTGTTTTTCTGGCAGACATGATCAAGAAGAGATTCGGCATTGAACAGGTGCTGATTAACTGTCTGGGAGCTACGATCGGGGCTCATACCGGCCCGGGACTGATCGCCCTGTTCTTCATGGGGGATGAAAGATAATCGGGAAAATTACCAAAATGTTCCTGCATATGTGTACAAAATGGTACTATTGACACATGTTTCAAAGCGAACTGTGAAACAATTTTCGTAAATTTTACCGAAAAACGAAAAAATACACAAAAAATGCGAATAAAATTGTACAGCTTTGTAGAAAAAAAATCATTACAAATCACAAAAAATATGGTAGTATATTAGGTAAGAAGATATGTGTCAGACATATAAAAGAAGAGAATTGACGATGGGAGTGATATTATGAAATGTTTAATTTGTGGCAGCGATTCAGCCGGAGAAGTATGCAATAAATGTAGCCGCCTCGAGAAAATTTTATATCAGAAAGAATGGACAAACAAAGGTGGGTTCATGCGAAAATCTGAGGATTTCAGAATTGTCGTTTCCAATATGCGTATTAGCGGTCGTGTTGCTATCTCCGATAAGTCAAGTGGTCTGAACGCAAGAACCGATAACATGTCACATTACCTGCTCAACATTCAGGATTGTTCCCAGGTGAATTATCAGGGCAAATCAACGGTTATGGTCAAAATTGAGAATACTTCGGGAGAGAATGCACAGTATACAAGATACTGCTTCCTTCCGGGCTTTGAGGAGGCAGATCAGCTCATTGCTGCAATCGCCGACGGCAAGCAGAAGGCAGCAACGTTGACTGACAGAATCCGCCAGACGAACGGAATTGCGTCATCAACCCCTGCACCTGCATCGGCAGCCGCTTCGATACCGACACCGGCACCGAGACCTGCAGCGCCGACACCGACACCTGCTCCGGCTCCGAGACCGGCAGCACCGACACCGGCACCTGCGGCAGCGCCTTCCAGCTATGATACGGTTGCACTTTCCAGTGTAGCTTCGGATATCAATGAGTTTGAGACAAAGATTAAGAAGCTGAAGGTTTTGCGCGACAATGGTATTTTGAGTGAAGAGGAATATCAGGCAGAGAAGAAAAAGCTTGTCAGCATTTTCTAATTACATAATCTATTATATGCTTATGTCAGCCGAACCCGATGGGTTCGGCTGTTGCTGCTTCTGGAGTGAACAATCGTAAATTGTAACGCTTTCCAAATAAATTTAGAGCATTAACCTTGATTTTCATAGGGGATTATGTAAAAATAGGTGTAGTTATGCAAAGGAGGTCTTTATGAGAGGCATTGATACACAAGTCAGAAAAGTCAGAAAACGTGTTTTCAAAGAAGTTGCTAATCTGGCATATACTTCCACGAATCTGATCGATGATGTGGAGGCTTTGCCTTATAAAATCGTCAATACAGAGGAGAACCAGTATTGGGAGAGCGTATATCGGGAGAGAGCTGTCGTGCGTGAGCGGATTCGCCTTGCAATGGGAATGTCTCTCCGCCCGGAAAATCAGCCGGTGCACCTGTCCCAGGGTGTGGAGGAGAGCAATATTGCGGAAAAATACTATGAGCCGCCGCTCATGCAGGTCATTCCGTCCGCATGTAACAAATGTCCCGAGAACCGGTATGAGGTGACGAATAAATGTATGGGCTGTCTGGCGCATCCGTGCAATGAGGTCTGCCCGAGAAATGCGATCACGATGGTAAACGGAAAATCATATATCGATCAGGAGAAATGCGTGCGCTGCGGCAAATGTAAGTCAGTCTGCCCGTATGATGCCATATCGCATCAGGTGCGCCCGTGTGCGTCGGCATGCGGGGTAAATGCGATCAAAAACGATACGCAGGGCAGGGCGCATATCGACAGCGAGCTTTGTGTGTCCTGCGGACAGTGCATGGTCAGCTGCCCGTTTGGAGCGATCGCAGATAAGTCCCAGATTTTCCAGCTGATTCGTGCGATGCAGTCCGGCAAGAAGATTATTGCGCAGGTTGCGCCTGCTTTTGTCGGGCAGTTCGGCAAGAAGGTGACGCCGGATAAGTTCAAGACCGCACTGAAGGAGCTGGGCTTTTATGATGTATACGAGACGGCAATCGGTGCGGATATCGGTGCCATGACAGAGGCGGAACACTATGTGGAGGCAGTCACAACAGGAGAACTGCCGTTCCTTTTGACTTCGTGTTGTCCGTCCTGGTCAATGCTTGCCAAGAAGTTTTTCCCGGAGACAATCGGAAGTATTTCGAATGCGCTCACGCCGATGGTGGCGACTGCGCGCATCATCAAGCAGGAGCATCCGGATGCGGCGATCGTCTTTATCGGACCGTGTGCCTCCAAAAAGCTGGAGGCGAGCAGGCGGACCGTGCGTTCCGATGTCGATTTTGTCATCACGTTCGAGGAGCTTGCGGGAATGTTTGAGGCAAAGGGGCTTCTGATCGAGGAAGTCGAAACCGCAGATCAGATGAACGATGCGACCGGCGCCGGAAGAGGCTACGGTGTTGCAGGCGGTGTTGCCAGTGCGATTGAGGAATGTATCCGGGAGTACTATCCGGATGCGGAGGTCAATATCGAGCATGCAGAGAGTCTCGCAGAGTGTAAGAAAATGCTGATGCTGGCAAAGGCGGGAAAGAAAAACGGCTGTCTGATCGAGGGTATGGCGTGTCCCG
>JAFUZE010000071.1 GCA_017476765.1 Lachnospiraceae bacterium | reverse complement strand
TTCCTCAAAAGGAGGGAGGGGGAAACAGTTATAGATCGTGAGTTCTTGAATTGTGCCATGAATGAAAATGGAACCAGAACGAACAAGAATATTTTTATGGATTATAAAAGCTCTGAGACAGATAGTATATTCAAACCACAGAAACGTTTGGATGAATTGATCGGAAAAGATAAGGAGTTAAAAACAGATTTGATTGTTGCCAAAAAGCTGGCGGAAAAGAGTCATTGCTCCTATATTTTTGGAGAGAGCAGCAGAGAGATATTCAACGAAAAAATTCAAACAGACTTTAAAAATTATGCAACCATCATAAATTCATTGTTTGAGTTTGCCGTTAAAGATCTCTTTGTAATCCGGAATACACATTCCGGAATGATTACAGCAAACGTTTTGCTCCCAATGACCTTTCGCATTGAAAATAATAAAATGAGAGCCCGGGGGGACTTTGCGATGCCCCTGATGCAGCCGGCTATACTCAATGCAGAAATGAAAGAACTTCTTAATATAGTAGTTGCTCAGATCAATACAGTACTCTATACGATTATACCGGGTATGAGCATAGAAGTAAGGGATTACGGAAAGCAGGCTTTGGATACAGGAGAGGATGGCTGGAAGGTAGAACTGATGTCTGTGCGTAAGGGGAAGAAAACGATTCCAATCCGAATGGAATCGGAGGGGATTATCAAGATTATTTCTATCCTTAATGTATTGATTCAAGCTTTTGGAAACGCTTCCATATGTCTGGTCATTGATGAACTGGATGCGGGTATATTTGAGTATATGCTAGGTGAACTGCTTGATGTTTTCAAAAAAAGTGCAAAAGGACAACTTCTTTTTACTTCTCATAACCTTCGTGCACTTGAGATGCTTGAAAAAGAAAGCATCATGTTTTCAACAGTGAATCCGGAAAATCGCTATATTCATATGAAGAATGTAAAAGAGTCTAATAATCTTCGAAGTATGTATATTAGAAGCATTACTCTTGGAGGGCAGGCTGAGGTGATCTACGAAGAAACAGATAGTTTGAAAATTGCCAGGGCTTTTAGAAAAGCGGGAAGGGGTCTTCAGGATGATTGAAAAGAAAGTGGTTGCGGTTATTGTTGAAGGTCCAAGCGATGAAAATGCCATTGGCGGAATTCTGAAAGAATTTTTTTCTTCTGAGGAAGTACAATTTGCGGTTGTTTATGGTGATATCACTTCAGATAGAAATACATCAACGGATAATGTAGTCAATAAAATAAATAATTTGATTGATACAATCAGAAAGAAATATGGATATCATTGGGAGGACTTTATACGGATCATTCATATTACAGATACAGATGGAGCCTTTACAAAGGATTGTATCGTGGAAGCAGAGGTTGATATTCCAGATTCCGTCATCAAGGCGATTGCAAAGAAACAGCCTCTTCGTGCAGTGTTCAGGGATTCCGGTTTTGCGAACAGTCCATCAAAAATCAATGTGGGCGAGATATTCAAGATGCTGGCACCTGATACGAGAGTAAAGGTTATTTAAGGAGGTTTGACATGGCGAGAGAAATCAATGACAGCCTCCAGCATGAAATAGTCCTTTATCAAATGGAAGATACCAATGTATGTGTCAATGTTTTTTATAAGGATGAAACATTTTGGCTATCACAAAGGGCAATGGCAGAACTATTTGACTGTGGGACAGACAACATATCCTTACACTTAAAAAATATATACAAAGAAGAGGAATTGAGTGAAGAGGCAACTGCCGAGTATTTCTCGGTAGTTCAAATTGAGGGTACACGAGAAGTTAAGCGCAAGACCAAATGCTACAATCTGGATGCTATTATCGCAGTAGGCTATCGTGTCAATTCCAAAAAGGCGACCAGATTCCGGCAGTGGGCGACAAAGACTTTAAAGGAATATATCATGAAAGGATTTGTCCTCAATGATGATATGCTAAAGAATGGCAAGCCATTTGGAAAGGACTATTTTGACGAGCTCCTTGAACGGATTCGTGAGATTCGTGCGAGTGAACGGAGGGCATACCAGAAGATAACGGATGTCTTTGAGCAGTGTAGTTATGATTATGACAAAGACAGCGAGATTACAAAGAATTTTTATGCTTTCGTCCAAAATAAACTGCATTTTGCTGTGACTGGGCAGACGGCAGCGGAGATTATATTTGACAGAGTTGATGCAAGCAAGCCTACAATGGGGATGACGACATGGAAAGATGCTCCTGATGGTAAGATATACAAAAGGGATATTGGTGTGGCAAAAAATTATCTCAATGAAAAAGAAATGTCCAAATTGAACCGTCTGGTAACGATGTTTATTGATTATGCAGAACTGATGGCAGAGGATGAAATACTGATGAGTATGCAGGACTGGATAGAGCAGACGGATAACTTCCTAAAAAACAACCGTCGCAATGTACTTGAGGGAAAAGGAAAAATTTCCCATGAACAGGCGATTGATAAGGCAAATAAGGAATACGAAGTATTTCGTGTCCGTCAGGATGAAGAGTACATATCCGAGTTTGACAGGCAAACAGAGAAATATTTCAAAGGCGAGTGATTTTTAAGTCAAATTGTAAAAGTGAATTCAGTTATTCGAAAATTTCGAATAACTGCGATCGATGAAAAACTACAATATGAAAGTGATTTTGACAGGTTTCTGTTAGATGATAAAGAATAGGCAGAATTAAAAAGCGAAACAGTGTTTCGCTTTTTGGAGAAAGAATCCGAGGCGTTGTTTCGGAAATTGGAGAGAACATATGAGACTTAGGTTTAAACACCAGAAATTTCAGGCGGATGCGGCAAAGGCTGTCGTGGATGTGTTCGCGGGACAGCCATTTAATGGCATCTTTGCGGATATGTTCGAGGAGGAATACCAGGACATCATAGAAAATATGCAGCTTGAAATAGCTGACGGGGAATATCGGAAATACCTTGAGGCGATACCAGCAGACAAGACACATGCAGGGTACTTCTCGATTGATAAGAAAGGCAGGATGACGAACAGCAAGCTTAACGACCGCAAAGAGAAGACATCGGATGATACAGATGCCTATGACCTGATTATGAAGAATAAGGAGCTTCTGCTAAATCCAAAGAAATCCCCGGTGCGCTTCATCTTCTCTCACTCTGCTCTTCGGGAAGGCTGGGACAATTCGAATGTGTTCCAGATCTGTACCTTAAAACAGAGCGGAAGCGAAGTGAGAAAGAGGCAGGAAGTGGGAAGAGGACTTCGCCTCTGCGTCAATCAGGATGGAGAGAGAATGGATCAGACTGCACTTGGAAACGATGTCCACAACATCAATGTACTTACCGTCATAGCCAGCGAGAGTTACGATTCCTTAATACCTACCGAAAGGAAATGCAGGAGCGCAAGGATCTGACGGAGGAACTGCCCACCGTGACGAGGACAAACCTTGAGAACTGGAAGGTGTTAAAGAATACCAGCGACGGCTATCTGGCTTCCAATGCCTTTGTCCTGCTGACATCGGACTATTTCCAGTTCTCAAAGACACAATGCGCCGTATTTAAGGGAACCGACCGCTCGGTGTTCCTGGACAAGCGGGAATATACCGGTCCGCTCTATACACAGATTGAGGGTGCCGTAAGCTTTGTCCTGCGGAATATACGACTCGGCGCAAAG
>JAFUZE010000070.1 GCA_017476765.1 Lachnospiraceae bacterium | reverse complement strand
TGATTTTTTTTAACTTGAGTTGCTCGATTTTACGACAGGAACTTGCTTTTTTTAAACTAAAAGGAGGGTTTTTATGGAGTATGAGGTACTTAAGATGCATATTTAAGACATGAATGAGGATGAAGTTTTCTACAAGAATTACTATTTTGCGAGACAGCAGCAGTATTCACTGGAAAAATTCCTTGCAGAGCTGGATATGCGTATGGTTCTGCGGCGCAATCTTTTGGTTCTGGAGCGAAAGGAAACAATACCGCTCATATATGAGGATTCCTTTTTCTTTGACCTGACGGATAACAAGAGCATCGTCGTGCAAAGGCACAACCGCTACAGCCCTGTACTTACGCACGCACATACCTTCTTTGAACTGATTTATATCTACGACGGCAGATGCACCAACACCATTTCCGGGCAGAAGATTACGATGCACACGGGGGATATCTGCATCATTCCGCCTGAGATCGAGCATTCGATCGCCGTGTTTGATGAAAGCATTGTGATCAATATTATGATTCGGAGGGATACCTTAAATACAATTTTTTATAATTTTTTAACCACGCAGAATATTCTGTCCTCCTTTTTCCTGAATAATATTTATGCCAGACAGGCGAATGATTACATTATCTTCCACACCGGCTCCGACCTGCCGCTCAAGGAAGCATTTTTGCGTATGCTTTGGGAAAATCAAAATAAGGACCGGTATTATTATGAGGCAATCAGCACAACCTTAGCGCTATGCTTTTATCTGCTGATCCGCAATTATGAGGATTCCGTACAAATGCCGGAATTTGCGCACAAGCAGGATGTGCAGCGCTATGCGCTCATCCGTTATATTCAGGAGAATTATCAGAACATCACGCTTCAGGCGATTGCCAAGAAATTTCACTATACCCCTGAATATACGTCCAAGCTGATCAAGGAGACGACAAACATGACCTACACGGAGATTCTGCTGCGCATCCGCATGGAGAAGGCGCAGGATCTGCTTGCCAACACGAATATGACGATTCTGCAGATCGCAGAAGAGATCGGCTACGATACGGCGGAGCACTTTATCCGCCAGTTCAAAAAATTTACAACGATGACCCCGACCGCTTACCGCAAAATAAGTGCTGTGCAGTAAATGCACAGCACTTAAGCGGAATCAATCATCTGCTAAATCCATTGTACTGTATACCTTGACAAACTGCGCCAAATTCAAATGATCGGCAATCTCCTCAACCTGCCCGGTAGTCATATGATACGCACGGATGCAGCAGCCTTGCTTCTCTGCGTTTAAATTTGCAATGATTTCATCACCCTTTTGCATCACTGCAATCTCGACTCCATCCTTCGTCGTATAATACTCATAAAAATCCAGAGCCGATCCATTGACATAGTCTTTTCCGTAGTCAAAAGCCGGATCGCAGCTGGCTGCCAGCCAAAAATACGCGCCGCCTTCCTCCGCATTTCCATATCGGGCCTCTATGATCGACTGTATCAATTTACCCGTATCCTCTTCCGTGTATATTTTCAAAAATTGAATTTTGGGATCCGGTGTATAGTTTTCACCAAGCCATGAAATATCCCATGCTGTCAGGAACGGATGAAATGCGACCAGATCCGCAACATCTCTGCCGCTGTAGGATGTTGTTGTCACATGACGAAAACCATCAAAGATTCTCGTTCTCACCAGCTTGCGGGTCCACGCATCGTTTGCCGAACCTGTCTCATCGGATATGAAAATATCCTCATCCCATACATCAAAGATGACCTCGTTCCATTCCTCATCTGTCATCCGTTCGCCGTCCCGAAGTTCTCCTGTAAGAATTTCCGATACGCCGTAGGTTCTGCATCCGTCCGCCTTTTTTGCAGCATCAGCCTCCTCCTTCGTATCGTAAAAAATCGTCATTCTTGTCATATTTTGAACCAAAGTGGAGCCTGTTGCCGCATAGGATACCGCATTGCCCGACACAAACAAAAATGTGATTGCTGCTGCAATATACGCCAGTTTCCGAAGCGCATACGATTTCCTCTTTGCAGCGGGTCTGATTGCCTTAACCCTGTTCACCAGACCTTCCGGCGCTGTCACAAATTCCACGGCATCACAATAAGCCTCCCTTTCGATTTGTTCCTTTTTTTTACCTTTTGTATCACGATTCATAAAAAACCTCCTCGCACACCGTTTCCGGATATCCTCTATTCATTTCCGGAGCAATAAACATTTTTTACCGGCTTCTCTTTCCATATTTCTTCCAGCTGATTCCTCAGTTTATTCCTCGCCCGAAGCAGCCGAACCTGCACATTGGACTCGCTAATCTCAAGCATCTCGGAAATTTCCCGAACACTGTATCCCTCATAGTAATACAAGTGGATGACCACACTATACTTTGACGGAAGCTTTAAGATTTCCTCCAGCAGTTCTGTCTGCTCAAGCTGCATCGCCTGCGGTTCCTGCTCTAAATCCTCTATCGAGCTGACATTTCTACGCCAAAATGACTTCCACATATTCCTGCATTCGTTGATGGCGACTCGAATTAACCATTTTCGAATATGCTGATCATCTTGAAACAGCGTGTCCGTCTGAAGGAACTTCGTAAATGTGTTCTGGACGATATCATCGGCATCGTGCGTATTTTTGCAATAGCTAAGTGCAGTTCGATAGACAATATCTATATTTTGATCTACGACTGATTCGTAATCCATTTTGGCGCATCTTCCTCCTTTCCTTTTCTCTGAAAGGCCCTTCATTATAATAACAATTCAAAAAAGATAAATATTACAAAAACACGATAAAATCCCTGCAAAAAATTTTCCGAACACACGGCAAAATCCCCGCAGCAAATTTCTTGCAGCAGGGACTTTGTCCGGTTTATTTTCATTTTTGTTCCATCAAGAAATCAACGAATAACTCTGCAATCGTCTTTGACAATCCCTGATAATCCTTACCAATACATCCCATCAGACTTTCGGCCGCTGATGTCTGGGTCCAATAGGAATCAAAGCCCGCATTTTCAATGGCTTGCATGACCGAATTTGGATTATATACCGAATTTACGTTCCGAATAGAATATCCGTCGTACCACTGTTTCACGGCAGCAAAATCGATGTGATCAGCCTAAGGAATAAGCCACCCTGCCAAAAAGGAACAGAAAACCCCACGAGCTCGCATCTCATGGGGTTTTCGTTGACTTATAGAAGTCACTCATAACTTTTGCCTAGTCGTAATACAGCATATGCTTTGGCTAAATGCAAGTGTAACCTTTTAGACTCAAAATTATACTTAACGTCATAAAATTCCTTTAATTCTTCCTGCTCTCGCCGTAAGCTCTCTTCGCCTCCTCAATACCCGCCTTCAATCCGGCAAGTCCGGCTTTTGCCACCTCGGCACTTGTCTCAGCTAAATCCTTTGCGATTGCCTGCGCCTTATCAGCGGCTTCGCGAAGCTTCTCCTTTGTCTCATCGTCCACAATCGATTTTTTCTTCGGTGCACTTGCTTCGTTAATCGCTGCCTGTGCTGCCGCGAGTCTTGCAATCGGCACGCGGAACGGTGAGCAGGACACATAGTTCAGACCTACCTGATGGCAGAATGCGATACTGGACGGATCGCCGCCGTGCTCGCCGCAGATACCGAGCTTGATGTCCGGGCGAACCTTTCTTCCCTTCTCCGCTGCCATGCGCACGAGCTGTCCGACACCGTTTTGGTCGAGACGTGCGAACGGATCGGATTCGTAAATCTTACTCATATAGTAGGAGTCGAGGAACTTTCCGGCATCATCTCTCGAGAAGCCGAAAGTCATCTGTGTCAGATCGTTCGTTCCGAAGGAGAAGAACTCTGCCTCCTGAGCAATCTCATCTGCCAGAAGAGCCGCACGCGGAATCTCGATCATCGTTCCGATATGGTATGCAATATCGGAATTTTTCTCTTTCTTCACTTCCTCCGCTGTACTTACAACAACCTCCTTGACATAAGCCAGCTCCTTCCTGTCTCCAACGAGCGGAATCATAATTTCAGGTACAATGTCATAGCCCTTTTCCTTCCGGACTTCAATGGCAGCCTCCATAACGGCTCTCGTCTGCATGCGCGCAATCTCCGGATAGGTAACGGCAAGACGACATCCGCGGTGACCCATCATCGGGTTGAACTCGTGAAGCTCCTCGCAGGTCTGCTTTACTTCCTCTACAGTCAGGTTCATATCCTCAGCAAGCTCGATGATATCCTTCTCCTCCGTCGGAACGAACTCGTGAAGAGGCGGATCGAGGAAACGGATCGTGACCGGTCTGCCCTCCATCACTTCATAGAGTCCCTTGAAGTCGCCCTTCTGGAACGGAATCAGCTCATTTAACGCTTTTTCTCTCTCTTCCACAGTCTTGGAAAGAATCATCTTGCGAATCTTCGGAATTCGGTCTTCATTAAAGAACATGTGCTCGGTACGGCATAATCCGATACCCTCTGCGCCGAGACGGATTGCATTTTTTGCATCGTCCGGTGTGTCTGCATTGGTTCTGACCTTCAGAGTTCTGAGCTCATCCGCCCATCCCATCAGCCTTCCGAAGTTTCCGCTGATCTCTGCCTCAACAGTCTTGATATCGCCCTCATAAATCTTACCGGTGGAACCGTCCAGAGAAATATAATCGCCCTCGTGGAACGTAACACCGCCGAGCGTGAACTCTTTGGCAGCCTCATCGATCTTGATCTCACCGCAGCCGGATACACATGCGGTTCCCATACCTCTTGCAACAACGGCTGCATGGCTTGTCATACCGCCGCGGACAGTCAGAATACCTTCTGCCGCATGCATGCCCTCGATATCCTCCGGGGAAGTCTCCAGACGTACCAGAACGACTCTTTCTCCTGTCTTATGTGCGTTCTTGGCATCCTCAGCCGTAAAATATACCTTTCCTGCAGCAGCTCCCGGTGATGCCGGAAGTGCGCTTCCGATTACATGTCCCGCCTTTAAGGCTTCCTGATCAAAAGCAGGGTGCAGCAGCTGGTCGAGCGATTTTGCCTCAATTCTGAGCACTGCCTCCTCCTTCGTGATCATGCCCTCATCCACGAGGTCACAGGCAATCTGGAGTGCAGCCTGCGCCGTTCTCTTACCGTTTCTTGTCTGTAAGAAGTACAGCTTTCCATCCTCGATCGTGAACTCCATATCCTGCATGTCGCGATAGTGATTCTCGAGCTTTCCGGCGATCTCAATGAACTGCTTGTAGCAATCCGGCAGATCCTCCTCGAGCTTGGTAATCGGCTGCGGAGTACGGATACCCGCAACAACATCCTCGCCCTGTGCATTGATGAGGTACTCACCGAAAATACCTTTCTCACCGGTGGACGGATTACGCGTGAACGCAACACCTGTACCGGATGTATCACCCATATTACCGAATACCATTGCCTGTACGTTGACAGCGGTTCCCCAGTCGCCCGGAATGTCGTTCATGCGGCGGTAAACGATCGCACGCTCATTATCCCACGAGCGGAATACAGCCTTGACAGCCTCCATCAGCTGCTCCTTCGGATCCTGCGGGAAGTCTGCACCCATCGCCTCCTTATAGATGGATTTGAAACGGTCGATTACATCCTTCAGATCATCCGCCGTCAGGTCGGTATCAAACTTCGCTCCCTTTGCCTCCTTCATCTCGTCCAGAACACGCTCAAAGGAAGATTTCGGAATCTCCATAACCACATCTGAAAACATCTGAATAAAACGCCGGTAGGAATCATATGCAAATCTCTTGTTGCCTGTCTTTGCCGCAAAACCCTCAACAGCAGCATCCGTCAGACCGAGATTGAGAATCGTATCCATCATACCAGGCATCGAAGCCCTTGCGCCTGAACGAACCGATACCAAAAGCGGGTTGTCAACATCCCCAAATTTTTTTCCCTGCTGCTCTTCCAATACCTGAAGCGCATCAAAAATCTGTGCTTTGATCTCATCAGATATCGTCTTTCCACATTTGTAATAATCCGTACATGCTTCTGTCGTTACTGTAAAGCCCTGTGGAATCGGAAGTCCTAAATTCGTCATCTCTGCGAGGTTTGCTCCTTTTCCGCCCAGAAGCTCCCGCATGTCGGCACTCCCCTCTTTGAATAAATAGACCCATTTTGACATATGATGTTCCTCCTTTGAAACATATTTGATTTTATACAGTGCCGCTGCTCCTTCTGCCTGTCCCATTTTACCGCAAAAGCGGTAACCTGTTTTTTCCATTACAGGTAAAAAGTACCACACTTGTATATAGTATACCATTTTGTCCGGTATCCTGCACTTATTTTTATATGCCAAAATAGCTAAATTTATGAGCTTTTTTTTGTAGTTTGCGACCATGATACCCTCGCCTGCCCGCAAAATACATATTCAAACCGCAGCTGTCCTGCTGCCGCATGCAGCGAAGGAAAACTCTACCACTTAGCGCTGCAAAAGGAGCCCCGGAAAGCCGAAGCCGTCCGGAGCCCCTCGTACATCCCGAAGGATGCGGCAAAAATGCACTTCTATTACATTTTTGCGAAGCGTATATAAACAAAAAATCAGAAACACCCGTACATTGACGCATATATTACAGGCATGCTGCCCTTATCTGTCGTCGTGCAGGCGGAAGTTCGCATAGGCACTCATGCCGTGCTCGTGAAGGTCGAGACCCTCTACCTCCTCCACCTCGGATACTCTCAGTCCGACCGTCTTGTTGATAACGGTAAACACGATTACTGCCATAACCGCCACATAAGCTGCGGTAGCGGCTACGCCCAAAACCTGTATTCCGATAAAATGCAGACGGCTCATGCCCATCTCCTCAAGAACGGTGGACTTGCAAAATACCGCAGTCAAAATCGTACCCGTAAGACCGCATCCTCCATGCACTGCAACGGCACCTACCGGATCATCGATCTTTAACACCTTATCGAGAAACTCTACGACAAATACGACAACAAAGCCTGCAATCAGACCGATTGCCATTGCCCCATAATCGGAAACAACATCGCAGCCTGCCGTGACTGCCACAAGACCCGCCAGCGAGCCGTTCAGCGTCATCGAGACATCCGGCTTGCCGTAACGGACCCATGTGATGATGAGCACAGTGAGCGTAGCAACAACAGTCGAAAGGTTTGTCGTCATTGCAATATCGCCGAGGTTCGTCGTCGCTCCGGTCGTGGAACCGCAGTTAAATCCAAACCAGCAGAACCACAGGATAAACACGCCGAGCGCACCCATCAGGATGTTGTGACCCGGGATTGCGTTTACCTTACCGTTTTTATCAAACTTTCCGATTCTGGCACCCAGAATTTTGGCACCGATGATCGAGCAGATACCGCCGACCATATGTACTGCTGCCGAGCCTGCAAAGTCGTGAAAACCAATCCGGCTGAGCCATCCGTCAGACCAGATCCAGTGTCCGGTAACCGGATAAATAAAGATGGAAATGCAGGCGCTGTATATCAAATATGCCGAAAATTTCGTTCTCTCCGCCATCGCACCGGACACGATCGTCGCGCTCGTTGCACAGAACACCGTATGGAAAATCATAAACACGCCGATCGGAAGCCCATGCATCATCCCCGCTCCGTCTGCCAGCGAGGTCGGAGCAAAGAAACCGCCGCTGCCGATGATTCCCGCCACATCCGGTCCGAACATAATTGCAAAACCGATAATATAAAAGAAGATACTGCCCAGAACAAAATCAAACACATTTTTCATAATGATATTTCCCGTGTTCTTCGCCCTCGTAAAGCCTGCCTCAACAATCGTAAAGCCCGCCTGCATAAAAAACACCAGAAAGGCGCCCAGACAGGTCCACATGACATTCATAAGAAGTTCCGTCGCTTCCTCAAGCGGCATCCCGCTTGCCAATAAATCCGATAAATACATAATCTTCTCCTCCTCCATCAAAAAAAGGTGATAACAAACGCTTTTTCAAGCCTTTCCCATCACCTTTGACAATCTCTTTTTTCATAATCTGTATTCATTTTCTCCTCACAGGGGCAGCCTTTACAATGCATCCTGTCCCCTCTCACCGGTACGGATACGAATCGCATCCTCGACATCATAGACGAAAATCTTGCCATCGCCGTAGTTGCCGGTATTGATCTCATCTACAATCTTATCGATGAGCTCATCTGCGATCTCCGAGCGGACAACCGTCTCCACCTTGATCTTCGGCAGAAGATTGACCTTATACTCCGCACCTCGGTACTTTTTGACAACACCCTTCTGATTGCCGTATCCCATGCTGTTGACGATATTCAGTCCATTGACCTCACTGCCGTCCAGAATCGCTTTCAGATCCTCAAGCTTTTCCGGCTTGATAATAATTTCCAGTTTCTTCATACTGCTTCCCTCCTTATCTCGTTCATATGCATGACAGTTCTTTTTGTGTAACGGAAAATCGCATCCTTTCGGAGCGTTTCTGCCTTATAGGAAATCAATCGGCTTTTCCCATAAGACAAAAAGAAAGGCGTCTCTGCACTTACCGTGCGAAACGCCTTTGTTTGATATACATTATACACATTTGAGCCGTATTGTCAAACATTTTTTAACAGCTCTAAAAAGGGAGGATGCCAAGTAATAATTACTTGGCATTTATTATGAAAAAGTTATCCAAAAAAAGTTATGAAAAGAAAAGTTATTACGTTTGTCACTTTCTTTATACCTAGTATATGAGAAAGAAATGGCTAAAAAATGTTGTGTAATTGAATAAACTGAAAAAGAAATATGAACAAAAAATGAACAAAACGCAAGTTCTTTTATCTCTCCGGTATTTTTTCCGGTTCCGGATAGTCCACTCCGAAGGTCTCCACTGTCATCTCCGCAATTTTCTGTTCCTGAAGCGGTCTGTCGGAATAATCCGTCTGCGTCGCCGCAATCTTATTCACGACATCCATCCCTTCGGTCACTTTTCCGAATGCAGCGTAAGCACCGTCCAGATGCGGCGAGGTCTTATGCATGATAAAAAACTGGCTGCCTGCGGAATCCGGCATCATACTGCGCGCCATCGAAAGGACACCTTCCGTATGGAGCAGGTTATTCGGAACGCCGTTCTGGCTGAATTCTCCCTTGATGCTGTAGCCCGGACCGCCCATGCCGCTGCCCTCCGGACATCCTCCCTGAATCATAAAGCCGCTTATGACGCGGTGAAAAATCAGGCCGTCATAAAAATGCTTGTTTATCAAAGAAATAAAATTGTTTACGGTAATCGGCGCGATATCCGGATACAGCTCCGCCTTGATCACGCCTCCGCCTTCCATCTTGATTGTTACAACTGGATTTTGACTCATACTTTACACCCTTCTGCCTTTCCTCGATTTATGAATTGACACAGTTACATTTCCGACATACGACTACTACATGCAAACTGTAACTGCACCTATTGCTAAATTATTATACTTCCTTTGGCATATATGGCGCAACAAAAAAATTCATGCTATACTGGTCATATGTTTACACAGATTTTACTGGCGCTCAGCCAAAAGATTCCCTCTTTAGAAGTTCATAGCTTTATCAGCGGGATTACCGCAGCGGCTCACGGCAGGATTTGCATCCGCATGCTGACTGAACCTGCACAGCTGTCCTCATACGACCGGGAGACGAGCCTGCTGCTGACCGATCAGGAACCGTTTCTCCACGCTGCCCATGCGGAAAGCATCCCGTTTGTCATGTATCTGCATGAGGACAGCCAAAGCTTTCACTTTCCCTATGCAGCCTATGCGGTCACGTCCCTGATCGAACTGCCGATGTCGTACCTTCAGCATGTGTATGAACGATTCTTTCAGATTCCGTGGCAGATCGTGCAGACAGAGCGCTGTCTGCTGCGCGAAATGACCCCGGACGATGTCGATGCGCTCTACGAAATCTATCAGGATAAAAGCATCAGCCGGTATATGGAGGATTTATACGAGGATCGGGAGCTGGAGCTGGAATATATGCAAAGCTATATCGAAAATATGTACGGCTTTTACGGCTTTGGCATGTGGATGGTCGAGAGGCTCTCCGACGGGAAACCTCTCGGAAGAGCCGGTCTGAACATCCGCGAAGGCTATGCGGATCCGGAGCTCGGCTATGTAATTCGCACCGATGAGCAGCGCAAAGGATATGGTTTCGAAATCTGCCGGGCAATCATCGACTATGCAAGGGATGAACTGGATGCCAAAGCGCTGAATGCTTTCATACATCCCGAAAACACTGCCTCCATCCGATTGTGTACGAAGCTTGGTTTTAAGCACATCGGCAGTGCCGATATTGCCGGAGAGCTTTTAGACCGCTGCTATTTAGCTTTGTAAATACGTCCCTGCAGCAATGATGACTTTCATTGACTTTTGCTTAAGGCTAATTTACAATAAACTTGTCGCGCCGAAGGATAACAGGAAATTGTTACAAATCTGAATAAGGAGAAAGCCCTGCGTTTCCGGCGCATAAAAAAAGCGCATGGTAAGGATTTATATGGCAGAATTTTTTAACACCGTCATTGACAAAGTGACACAAATCAACTCTGTCCTCAATAACTTCATCTGGGGACCGATCATGCTCGTGTTTTTCCTATTGGTCGGACTGATGTTCACAGTCAGGACGAAGGTATTTCAGATCAGTCATATCAAGTACTGGCTGGATGTCACGATCCTGCAGCTGTTCCGCAAAGAGAGAAAGGGCGTGTTAAAGACTGAGGACAAGCATTCCATCTCCCAGTTCCAGTCCCTCTGTACCGCACTTGCGGCGACGATCGGTGTCGGAAATATTTCCGGTGTCGCTGTGGCACTGGCTCTCGGCGGTCCGGGTGCCATCTTCTGGATGTGGCTGTCCGCATTTCTCGGCATGATGACCAACTATGCGGAAAACACGCTCGGTATCAAATATCGTTACAAAAATGAAAAGGGGCACTGGATCGGCGGTGCGATGATCTATATTGAAAAGGGGCTCGGATGGAAATGGCTTGCCGTCATCTTCTCCGTTTTCTGTATACTGGCATCGTTCGGTATCGGCAATATGTCACAGGGAAATGAGATTGCGAACGGCTTGAAGAGCTCATTCGGCGTTCCTACCTATATCACTGCAATTATTATTATGATTTTTGCCGGTCTGGTCATTCTGGGCGGAATCAAGCGTATCGCATCTGTCACGGAAAAGATCGTTCCTTTCATGGCGCTGACCTATATTTTAGGTGCACTGATTGTAATCTTCTCGAATGTGACGGCGATTCCTTCCGCATTTGCCTCAATCTTTACAAATGCCTTCAACCTCCGCTCCGCAGGAGGCGGCGCAGCGGGCTTCACGATTATGATTGCAATGCGGCGCGGTATTTCCCGCGGCGTTTTCTCAAACGAGGCCGGACTCGGCTCCTCGGTCATGGTTCACTCTGCATCGGATGTCAAAGAGCCTGTCGTGCAGGGAATGTGGGGTATTTTTGAAGTGTTCGCCGATACTCTGATCGTGTGTACGATGACAGCCCTCACGATTCTGACCTCCGGCGTCTATGATTATAAAGAATATGCACAGTATGTCGGCACCGATCTGCCGGAGCATTTGAAGAGCGGCGTTGCCCTGACGAGTGCGGCATTCGAATCCGTATTCGGCGGTTTCGGCAGCAAATTTATCTCGATTGCGATTATGCTCTTTGCCTTCTCCACGATTCTCGGATGGTCGTACTACGGAGAACGTGCCATCGAGTATTTGTTCGGACTGAAAGCAGTTCCGGTATATAAGATTATTTTTATTCTGATCATTTTTATCGGATGCAATATCAAGCTGAGCCTGGTTGTGGATATCTCGGATACATTCAACGGGTTTATGGCACTGCCGAACCTGATTGCCGTCACCCTGCTGTCCGGTCAGGTCGTACAGATGACGAAGGATTATATTGCCAGAGTCAAATCGGGAAAAGAGACGATAGAGGGAGACGAAATTACAAAATGATTTTCCCACAAAATGATACGGAAACAGCGATGCCGAAAACAGAATCGTGCACCGATCATGTGCGCATGCTTTCAGCAGACATAACATCAAAAACCCCGTGCACCATGCACGGGGTTTCGTTTTCTACTTTTTATGCAGCATCTTTTATATGCATTCGATGCCTTGTCCGGAAACGGTGAATCAAGCCTTGTCGATCGAACCGAAAATCTCCATCTTTTCCTTTACGGTAGCCTTGATTGCCTCGAAGCCAGGAGCTAATAACTTACGCGGGTCAAAGCCCTTGCCCTGCTGATCCTTGCCTTCCTCGATGTATTTACGTGTAGCTGCTGCGAAGGATAACTGGCACTCTGTATTTACGTTGATCTTAGCAACGCCGAGGCTAATTGCCTTCTTAATCATGTCTGTCGGGATACCTGTACCGCCGTGAAGCACTAACGGCATCTCGCCTGTCAGCTGCTGGATTGCATCCAGTGTCTCGAACGATAAGCCCTTCCAGTTCTCCGGATATTTACCGTGGATGTTACCGATACCTGCTGCAAGGAAGTCGATTCCCAGATCAGCGATTGCCTTACACTCCTTCGGATCTGCGCACTCGCCCATTCCGATTACGCCGTCTTCCTCGCCGCCGATTGAGCCGACCTCTGCCTCAACAGAGATTCCCTTCTCGTGAGCAGCTGCAACGATCTCTTTTGTCTTAGCTACGTTCTCATCGATCGGATAGTGTGAACCATCGAACATAACAGAAGAGAAGCCAGCCTCGATACATTTATAACAGTGCTCGTAGGAACCGTGATCTAAGTGAAGTGCTACCGGAACGGTAATGTTCTGATCCTTGATCAGTCCGTTTACCATGCCGACTACTACGTCATATCCGCCCATGTACTTGCCTGCACCCTCGGATACACCTAAGATAACCGGTGAATTGTTCTCCTGAGCAGTTAAAAGAATTGCCTTTGTCCACTCTAAGTTGTTGATGTTGAACTGACCTACTGCATAGTGGCCGGCTTTTGCTTTTTTAAGCATTTCTGCTGCTGAAACTAACATTTGTTTTTCCTCCATCGTCTTTTATTTTATAAAACTACATGCAGTGGCAGACGCTGCCGTATCCATGACCGGCAATACGCTTTGCAGACTGCCTGTTTTCCGTAATCATTATACCCCATAAATTTTTAAAAGGGAATAATAAAATAGTGAATTTCTTATAATTTTTTCGGATTCGTGATGACCGAGAGCGCCTGCAGCTCATTTTTGATATGCACACGTCTTTGCAGACCGCCGAATTCACCGTCAAGCGTCCATGCAACGGCGTCCTCCGTCTCGATAATCAGCTCGCTTGTCTTAAAGCAGTCCATATAGTCCGTGTGAATCCTTCTTCCGACTAACGAGGTCAGAATCAGGTTCAGTTCGATCAGGTTCGTCGGTCGTTTGATGAGTGTTACCTCAAACAGCCCGTCATCGAGGTGGACGTGTCTGCCGGTAATGTTCCGAAAGCCGCCTACCGATAAGGAATTGGTGACCATCCCGTACATATAATCACCCTCGATCCTGATGCCGTCATGCTCATAGGTCAGATGATAGGAAGGAATCTCGGTGATGCGCTTTGCACCCTCCAGAAGATATGCAAGATGCCCGAGAATATTCTTGACCGTCTGATCCGTCGCATAGGACACATCCGTAAACATACCGAACGCCGCTATATACACAAACGTATCGTCATTGAATGAACCGATATCACACGGGAACGGGATGCCCTCCACGATCGTTCTTGCCGCCCTGGTCATGTTCGACGAGATACCGAGACTGTGCGCAAAATCGTTCGTCGTGCCCGCCGGAACATAGCCGATCGGAATCCGCTTCTCGCACTGCATCATGCCGGTGACTACCTCATCGAGCGTTCCGTCCCCGCCGCTGCATGCGATAAGCTCATAGCCGTCGGAGCGACCCACGGTCGCCTTGATCGCATCTCCCTTCTCCTGTGTCGGATATGCCGTCACCTCATAGCCTGCCTTTGTGAACACATCGATCATATCGAGCAGATTGCTCCTGATCTGTGCCTTTCCGGCGTGCGGATTATAAATAAAAAGCATCTTTTTCTTGTCTATCGTTTCACCCATACTGCTCCATCCCTTTATGCTGTATTATGTAGTAAATCTCCGTCATTTACGGAATATGCTGCGATATGAGAGGGTTCAAAACCCGTTCATTTATACCTTTGCAGGTTCTAATCCTAGTATATACAAATCCTCAAAATTCGCAATACCACAATAGAAATTTATTATTTTTTTAGGAACTGTGGAAGAATTACTTAGTCAGCGGAAAAACAGACAAGCCAAATGGCTAAGTTAATTTGCTGCGGTTCCTTAGATTGCAGGCACAACAAAGGGAGCACCTGCGTGCTCCCTGTAACAGACTAAAAGCTTCCTATTCTTTTCCGCTTAAATATGTTTCGATGCTCTCAATAGCTGCTGATTCATCCTGTCCATCTGCAATCACGGTAACCTCTTCTCCCATATTCAGACCTAAGCTCATCATCCCCATAATGCTCTTTGCATTTACCTTTTTACCCTCTGCTTCGATGTAGACCGTCGATTCATACTGGCTTGCCTTCTGTACCAGCACGGCAACCGGTCTTGCTTCCAATCCAGAACTTAATTGAATTTTCATAGATTTTTGAACCATTTTTTTCCTCCTATTGCTTGCATACAATTAAACCTTTAGTCTATCGGCAATTTCCGTTAATTTGCGCAGTCTGTGATTCACACCTGACTTTCCCACCTTCGGACTGAGCAGCTCCCCGAGCTCCTTTAAGCTTACCTCGGGATTGTCCAAACGCACCATAGCGATCTCGCACAGGTTATCAGGCAGATTCTCCAGACCGTAGTGCTCTTTGATATAGAGGATATCCTCTATCTGCCTTGTGGCGGCATTGACGGTTTTGGTAATATTCGCTGCCTCACAATTCACCCTGCGGTTGACGGAATTTCGTACTTCCTTCAGGATACGCGTATTCTCCAGCTCCATCAGTGCAACATGAGCCTCCATCACGTTGAGCAGATCTACAATTCCCTCGCCCTCCTTGAGATATACCACATAGTACCTCTTTCTGAGAACGATCTTGCCCTCAAGCGAAAAGCTCTTCAAAATGTCCACAAGAAAAAGCGCATCCTCCTGTCTGAAGCATACATACTCTAAATGATAGCTCTTCTCGGGATCACTCATGGAACCAATGGCAAGATATGCTCCTCTCAAAAAAGAACGCTTGCAGCAATTACTCTTCAAAAGAAGCGAGTGTGTCCTTAAGCTGACCTCTCCGTCTTGGATAAAATCCTCATACCACTTGCAGGTCTGCAGGATACTCCTGACCTCCTCCGTCCGGTCAACCGTGAGAATATAGCTTAAGTTTCTGGATTGTCGGCTGCTCTGTCTGACTGCCACACTAGGATATATATTAAATGCTTTTTTCAGTAATGTAAAGCATTTTCTCGCCACAAGTTCATTTTCTGTATGAATTTTAATCAAAATCGGCGTATTTCCGTTCTGCCTGAGCGGATATACTTTTCCGCAAAACTGCAATATCGACGCAAGCTCCGCAATCTGGCAGTGCCTCGCAGACGGTATGACAGCAGACAGTTCTTCCTTTACCTTGCTTGAAAAAGACATGTCGGCACCTCGTTACTTCTTGGCATCCCTGTGTGACAGGGAAAGTCCGTACTCACCCTTGTCCGAGAGCTCCTGATACAGCGCATTGGCAAGCGTCACGCTTCGGTGCTGTCCGCCTGTACAGCCAATGGCAATCACGAGGCGGTACTTGCCTTCCTTGACATAATTGGGAATCAAAAAGCGCACCATATCCACAAGCCTTTCCAAAAACGCCCCTGCCTCCTCAAAGCCCATGACATAATCATAGACCTCCTTGTCGTTGCCGGTCTTGTGCTTTAACTCTTCTATATAGAAGGGATTCGGCAGAAAACGCACGTCAAAAACCATATCCGCATCGAGCGGAATACCGTTTTTAAACCCAAAGGAGACGATATTCACCATGAGACTATTATACGCTTCGTTCCTCAAAAAAATACGGTCAAGCTCCTCCTTCAGCTCACGGGTCAGCAGATTTGACGTATCAATCACATAATCCGCCTGATGCATTGTCTCCTGCAGAATGGTGCGCTCCTTTTGAATCGAGTGCTCAATACTGCCGCTGCCGTCCACCGGATGGACGCGTCT
The DNA here is from genome assembly GCA_017476765.1 of Lachnospiraceae bacterium. Taxonomy (GTDB): domain Bacteria; phylum Bacillota; class Clostridia; order Lachnospirales; family Lachnospiraceae; genus JAFUZE01. Next base: position 2,509 of record JAFUZE010000070.1, on the reverse strand, counting down.
GGTCTCCTTATATCTCCTGACAAGTACATTGTCAGAAGCATTCATAAAAAGAATTTCATAGCTGTAGCCTGCGTCCCTGACCTGGTCAAGCGCCTCGCTGATATAGTCGAACGAACGGTCAGAACGCACGTCCAACCCGAGCGCAACCTTTTCAATCTCCGTATTCGGCTCCGCAACGAGTTCCACAAAGGTCGGAATCAAAGGAACCGGAAGATTATCCACACAATAAAAGCCCATGTCCTCCAGCATCTTCATTGCCGTCGATTTACCGCCTCCGCTCATACCGGTCACAACCACCAGTCTCATATTGCCACCTCCGCCTTTCTCTGCTCTCCGTACGCTTTACGGCACATTCACAAAGCCGCTTCTTCCTTGCGATTTCTTCTAAAAATCCCCGAGCATAATAATTTCCGGCTCAAGCTGTACACCGAAGCGGGCTTTGACCCGTTCTGCCACTTCCTCGATCAGCTCCCGGATATCCGCCGCACATGCAGTTCCGTCATTGATGAGAAAACCACAGTGCTTCTCCGAAACCTGCGCACCGCCGATCCGGTAGCCGCGCATGCCTGCATCCATGATCAGCTTGCCCGCAAAATAGCCCTCCGGTCTCTTGAACGTGCTGCCTGCGCTTGCATAGGAGAGCGGCTGCTTTTCCCTCCTGCGGGCGGTAAAATCGTCCATCTTTGCCTTGATTTGTTCCATATCGCCCTTTTGAAGCTGCATTTCCACCTCGGCGACGACAAACGGGGTTCCCTTGACACTGCTGCTGCGGTAGGAGAATTTCATGGTCTCGTTGTCAAAAACGAGCGTCTCTCCTTCCTTGCTAAACACCGTGACATTCTTTACAACCTGTTTCATCTCCCCGTCATAGGCGCCTGCGTTCATGATGACGCCTCCGCCGATCGTGCCCGGGATCCCGGATGCAAATTCCAGGCCTGTCAATCCGTTTTGGTATGCTTCCCTCGCAATCACGGGAAGAAGGGCACCTGCCTGTGCGGTAATCTTATTTTCCTCTACGGTGATCTTGTTCATTCCTGTCGTATCCAGAACGACTCCCCGATAACCTTTGTCTCCCACGAGAAGATTGCTTCCGTTACCAAGTATAAAATATTCTCTTCCGACCAGATTGAGATATTTTATAATAGCTGCAAGCTGATCGTTCGCCTCGATCCTGACAAAGCAGGCGGCATCCCCGCCGACCTTAAAGGTCGTATGCCGGCTCATCGGCTCGTTTTCCAGAATGTTTTCCTTTGGCACTACGCTTGCCAGATATTCATATAGGGCTGGACTCATTTTCTTTCACCTTCAACAAAGCATAACTGTAGGCCCCACTGACCTACAGCTATGTATATTTGCTTTCTCTTCGATTTATGCATGATATATGTTTCTATACCGGTGCAGCATTTCCAATTAACGATACACTTTCTGCTACACTAGTACCAGCTTTGCGGCACCGTAGATTCCCGCATCGTTTCCGAGCGTCGCCAGCTTGAAGGTCGCATCCCGGCTTCCCTTAAATACATATTGCTTATAATACTTTGTAATATAGTCCAGCAGCACATCGCCCGCCTTAGACACGCCGCCTCCGATTACAAAAGCTTCCGGATTCGTCACTGCAGCGATTGCCGCAAGTCCTTTTCCGAGATAATCTCCGAACTCCTCTGCAATCGACTCTGCGATCAGATCTCCCGCTTTCACCTCATCCCAGACATCCTTCGCCGTCACACTGCCGGCTTTCAGCTTCGTTTTTACCTTCGTCGATGCCAGCTTGCGCTCTGCCAGACGAACGATTCCGGTTGCGGAAGCATACTGCTCGAGACAGCCGTGATTGCCGCAGCCACACGTTTCCGCTTCCCCGTCCTGCACATGGATGTGACCGATCTCTCCGCCGGCACCGCTCGCACCGCTTATGATCTTGCCGTCAATAATCACTCCGCCGCCGACACCGGTTCCGAGCGTTACGACAACCAGATGGCTGTAGCCTTGTCCGCCGCCCTTCCACATCTCGCCGAGTGCGGCAACATTGGCATCATTTCCGGCCTTTACCGGAAGTCCGACTCTTTCGCCCAAATCCTTGTTGATATTCACCTTGCCCCATCCGAGGTTTACGCAGCCCTGCACGATACCCGAGTCATTGACCGGACCCGGCACGCCGATTCCGACACCGGCAACGTCCGCCTTTTCGATACCCTTTTCCTCCATCTTGGATGTGACTGCTTTGGAAATATCCGGGAGGATATCCTCGCCGTTGTTGTGGGTGCGCGTCTCGATCTCCCACTTGTCGAGAAGCTGTCCCTCCACATCGAATAACCCCATCTTAATCGTAGTTCCGCCTACATCGATACCAAATACATATTTACCCATTTTGCTTACTCCTCATCCTCATCTTCTCTTCGCTTTACTAAAGAATTCTGCACTCTCTGATACAGCTCCTGTGCGGCATTGTAACCCATCTTCTTCTGACGGTGGTGGACCGCAGCAGACTCGCAGATAATTGCCAGATTACGTC
>JAFUZE010000069.1 GCA_017476765.1 Lachnospiraceae bacterium | reverse complement strand
CAGACTATATTATTGCTGGTGTTTTGATTCACTCTAATTATCAATCTATTTATGACAGGACTTATAATGGAGGTACTGATATTGAAAATGATAACGTAGATTTAATCTCTATCCCAGAAATTTATATTAGTAATAATCCAAGAATATGTTCAAACTGTAAATCAGAATGTAAGTATCAATATATCAATTATACAAAATTAGATGATTCATTACATAAAGTAAATGTTGCGATATGCTCCAAATGTGGAAGGAGACATATTCGAACTAATTTTTATAAAACCTTTATACACAGTAATAAATATTCCAATTTGAAATTTATTAAAGTAAATGAGCAAGATAATTCCGATAAAGTAACAGATACAATAGATGTTGAAGATAATATTGTATCACATAAATCATTTAAATTAACTTCTGAAGATGAACAATTGATATTGAGGTATCATAATTTATCTTCGCACGATAAGAAAATTGTAGATTATATTATAGGAATGGAAGAGTAATTATATTTACCCTATACCTAATTCCCTTTGTAATTCTCTTGCAGTTTTAGCTATCTCATATGCTACATTCATTTTGGGTGGAGCAGAAACAACAGTATTTTCTAAATCATAACATTTATTATGGTTAAAATAGTCAGTGCAAGTTTCATATTCACATTCTTGTCTGGATGTGTTAAGAACTTCTTGTAACAAATTAATAAGATTATCAGCTTGGTTATATGTAAAATTATTAAACCATATTTTATGCATGAGTTTGGGGCGCCATATGAAAAGTAGATGTGTTATAACTAGGTTCTACTATACCAATGGCATAAATTTTCGTATGAAATGCAGTCGGCTTTAGATGCGTTGTAGAAGATGCTGCTACGCTTCCTTGTATATTATATTTATTTGATTCATTTTTATATACACTTACAAAAGCTTGTAATGCTAATGCAGCGACTTGATCATTCGGATTGTTAATAATATATTTACTTAATTCCTCGATCTTTGTTTTTAAAGTATTATCCATATTTTGTATTCCTTTTTTTCCTGATTGTGATAATCGAAATTGAAATAGCAGCAGCACTGTAATAAATACAAAAGTATTTTTAAATTGAAGTAAAGTAAAAATGTAAAAGAGACATCTTCGGATGTCTCTTAAACTTTATTATTTTTGAAATTTCCTATTAAAGCTACATAATTCTTTCAGATCCTCACACATCTCACTATCTTTGAAATACAATATTTCTACTTTAGTAGCATCCGATGTATTTAAGACAATAACTTTTGTATTATCATCTGAAAAATCACTTATAACATTATAATCTAAATCCTTAATTATATATGATGCCATAACTATATGCGGTTCATTTGAATAACTTTCATAATTATGGAGCATCCCTTCATATATTACATCCTTATATGATACTCTGACTTTCATAGGATAATTATTGTCCATTAAATCATCCCAAAGATACAAATTCCCAGTATCTCGAATCTTGAGAAAATCTAATACTTGTATTACTCTCTTATTTCTCAATATTCTTGCAAATATATACCCCAAAATCAAAGAGGATAATACTATACATAATACATCAATATGATGCTTTCTTGTCGCCGCTCATATTTGCGGGAGCTTGCATTGCACCTACACTTGTGACTTACTCAAAGAGGGAACTAAGCGTCAAAGAACTGATTCCTAGAATGGTGATAGAATTTATTTTGATAGAAGCAGTTGTGCTTGGGATAGCAGTTATGAGCCCTGGAATAGATACTGCAAGACCTGTCGTGGTAGTAGTTCTGTCAATTTCCGTATTTCTTGTATACCTACTTGTATGCCTGATTGAATGGCTTAAGGAAATGGTTGAGGCAAAACGGATGAATAAAGATTTGCTTAAGATTCAAAAAATGTATGAAGAGTAATGCCGATTTTCTCCATCTTATGGATATAGCGAAGTCGGTGCGGACTTCGTTTTTTTGTATATATGATCGTATTCATTTTCCGAATTCGGTCAGGGAGTATTCTGTTTTTTAGGGAGAGAACTTGCTGTACTTGACTTTTGAGATGTTGTTTTCTTTCCTGTCCGGGTTCATTGAGAATGGAGCGGGCTGACCGGATTAAGGAACCTTATATAATAAATAAGTCGCTATATTTGCAAACCTGTGCTATACTATACTTAAATGCACGAGATGCTTGTTGTTTATAAGCGGACGGAAAGGTAAATTTTTTTGCCAATGGGTTAGTTCTAACTAACAACGATAGATATTTTCGATGGACAGGGAGAGAGAAATGAGCGTAACTGTGATTTTGATTGAAATGTTGGTTTTTTCGGCGCTTTTTACGACGATGTGTTTCGCCACAACCGGAGGCAATCATACTGTACAGGTGGATAATTATCCGCCGGAGATTCAGGAGGAATATTTCAAGACGCATGAAAGAATCAAGGCGGAACCGCTCTCAGGGAGAGCGGTTTTAAAGAAGGCTATTGCCATTCTTGTATTTGCTGCGGTGCTTGTTTTTATGGCGATGCTTGCCGGAGCGAGAAATTTTTTGCAGGGCTTTTTGTTTGCGTTCGGGATGATGATCTGGATTGGGGCATTTGACACCTTCTTCATAGATTGGGTGCTGTTTGCCAACATGAAGCGGTTTCGGCTGGAGGGTACGGAGCATATGGATAAGGAATATCACCAGAAATGGTTCCATTTAAAAGGCATGCTGTTCCCCGGGATTATTTTTGCCCTCATACCGGCGGTATTGGTGGGACTCGTGATGATACTTCTTGGGTGAGGAGACCGGCGATGTGTACATATAATGACATAGGAGAGGAATTTCGTACTTGACAGAGCTCTTTGATCGTACTACAATTTAATCATATTAAACCTATAGAAACGGTAGGAAATATGGAGGTAGAAAGGCATGGGAGATATTAAGGCAAGTGCATTGGAACTGATTGGCGGAACACCGATTTTAAAGCTGAACAGATACAGCGCAAAAGCGGGTATCGGCGGAGTGACCCTGCTGGCGAAAATGGAGTTTTTAAATCCGGCAGGTTCCGTAAAGGACCGTATCGCATTGTCGATGATTGAGGATGCGGAGCAGAAGGGACTGTTAAAGCCGGGCGCAACGATTATTGAGCCGACTTCCGGCAATACGGGAATCGGACTTGCGGCAGTGGCAGCAGCGAAGGGTTACAAGGCGATTTTGACACTTCCGGATACGATGAGTGTGGAGCGGCGGAATCTACTTAAGGCATACGGAGCGGAGCTTGTGCTCACCGAAGGCGCAAAGGGAATGAAGGGTGCGATTGCGAAGGCGGAGGAACTGAAGGACAGCATCGACGGTGCAATTATTTTAGGGCAGTTCGTGAATCCGGCAAATGCCAAAGCACACCGTGAGACGACCGGCCCGGAAATCTGGAAACAGACAGACGGAGAGGTGGATATTTTTGTGGCAGGTGTCGGCACGGGCGGTACGATTACCGGTGTCGGTGAATACCTCAAGGCGCAGAATCCGGATGTCAAGGTTGTGGCTGTGGAACCGGCTACAAGCCCGGTGTTATCCGGCGGTGCGTCCGGTTCACATAAGATTCAGGGAATCGGTGCCGGTTTTGTGCCGGATGTTTTAAATACAAAGATTTACGACGAGGTCATTCCGATTGAAAATGACGATGCGTTTGCAGAAGGAAAGGCGTTTGCCGTCAGCGAAGGAATTCTGGTCGGCATATCGTCCGGTGCAGCGCTCAAAGCAGCGAAGATTCTGGCAGACAGACCGGAAAATAAAGGAAAAACGATTGTCGTATTGCTTCCGGATTCCGGGGATCGCTATCTTTCTACCCCGCTCTTTGCAGACTAAAGAGGTTAAAAAGGGTTAAAAGGGTTACAACGGTTAAAACAGAGCTGAGTGATTCAAAGCGTTGGTTATAGATACAGACTATAGCCAACGCTATTTTTTTTGTATTAACACTTAAGGGCAAAAATAATTTATACTAATCCTATCGACTTTGTGATAGGAGGAACCATTTATGAGTTATGAATTTGACACCCGATGTTTGCATTTAGAGGAGCAGGATCAGGCGTTCCCGGCTGCGAATTACGGAGCGCTCAGTTTTCCGATTTATCAGACAAGCACGTTTGTACATGCGGGAGTCGGCAAAAGCACCGGATATGATTACAGCCGTCTGCAGAACCCGACCCGCGAACAGGTAGAAAAGATTGTTGCCGGACTGGAGGAAGGGACAGACGCATTGGCGTTTGCATCCGGCATGGCGGCGATCGCAACTCTTATGGAACTCTTTTCACCGGGAGATCATCTCATTGTGGATGAGGATTTGTACGGCGGAAGTATCCGTCTGTTTCAAAATGTCAACCGCAAAAACGGAATCGAATTCACATCCGTCAATATGAGCAGAGAGGATGTGGAATCTCAAATTCGTCCCAATACAAAAGCAATCTATATTGAAACACCGACGAATCCGATGATGAACGTCATCGATATCCGTGCACTGGCAAAGCTTACCAAAAAGCATGGAATCTGGCTGATTGTGGATAATACCTTTCTGTCACCGTATTTTCAAAAGCCACTGCAGCTGGGCGCCGATCTTGTCGTACACAGCGGTACGAAGTTTTTGGGCGGGCACAATGATACGCTTGCGGGTTTTCTTGTGCCGGGGACAGAGGAGCTGAAGGAACGTCTTCGTTTTCTGATCAAGACGACCGGAGCCGGATTATCCCCGTTTGACAGCTGGCTCATCCTGCGCGGAATCAAGACTTTGCCGATCCGCATGGAGCGTGCACAGGAAAATGCGTTTACACTGGCGGGATGGCTGAAGGCGCAGCCGCATATAACAAGGGTCATCTATCCGGGGCTGGAGGAGCATCCGGGCTATGAGATTATGAAACAGCAGGCGAGCGGCTTTGGAGCCATGCTCACGTTTGAGGTTGACAGCGAGGCGTATGCACAAAAGCTTCTGGAGAATGTGCGGCTCATCCATTTTGCCGAGAGCCTCGGCGGTACGGAGACGCTTATTACATATCCGGTGACACAGACGCACGCAGATGTGCCGAAGGAGCAGCGGGAGCACAACGGAATTACGGAGCGCGTGCTGCGGCTTTCCGTGGGAATCGAGAACGTCAATGATTTGATTGCCGATCTTCAGAGAGCTTTCCGCTGAGCGAAAAACAGAAAGCTCATAGGATGAAGTTATGTATATAAATCATGCAAAGCAGAGAGAAAGGGTATAAAAATGGCGGAGAGAAATTTAGATTTTGATACAGTGACAGACCGGACGGGCACGAGCAGCCTGAAGTTTGATTTTGCCGCCCGGAGAGGAAAGCCGGACGACCTTCTGTCTATGTGGGTGGCAGATATGGATTTTCGGACTTCCTCCTATATTCAGGATGCGCTCATCAGTCAGGCGCAGCACGGCATCTACGGCTACACGGAGACGAAGGAAGAATACTTTGAGATTTTGAAGGGATGGATGAAGCGGCAGTATGACTGGGATGTGGATATCCGCTGGCTCGTCAAGACACCGGGAATCGTATTTGCGCTTGCGATGGCAGTTCAGGCGTTTACAAAGGAAGGAGATGCGGTGCTGATTCAGCAGCCGGTCTACTATCCGTTCAGCGAGGTGATTGAGGATAATCACCGGAGACTGGTCGATAACACACTCGTGCTGCGGGAAGACGGAAGCTACGGAATCGATTTTGAGGACTTTGAGAAAAAGATCGAAGAGGAGCAGGTCAAACTGTTTTTTCTGTGTAATCCGCACAATCCGGTCGGACGTGCATGGACGAAGGAGGAGCTTTGCAGGATCGGCGATCTTTGTGTCAAGCATAATGTGCTCGTAGTCAGTGATGACATTCATGCGGATTTTACATGGAACGGACAGCATCTGATCTATGCAAAGCTGAAACCAGAGTTTGCAGAGCATTCGATCATCTGCACATCCCCGACAAAGACGTTTAATATTGCAGGACTGCAGATTTCCAATATTTTTATTCCGAACAGCCGGCTGAGACATGCCTTCCGCAGACAGGTCGGTGCGGCCGGATACAGCCAGTGCAACGGTGCCGGCATCCGCGCATGTGAGGCGGCGTATACGCACGGCGAGGAATGGATGCAGGCAATGAAGGAGTATGTAAAGGCGAACATCGAGTATACCTATGAGTTTGTCAAAGCAAACCTTCCGGAGCTTCGGATGGCAAAGCCGGAGGCGACTTATCTCGTATGGCTGGACTGCCGCGGGCTTGGTCTTGACGCTTCGCAGCTCGAGGATTTGATCATCAAAAAGGCAAAGCTCTGGCTTGATGGCGGCTTTATTTTCGGCCCGGCGGGAGAGGGCTTTCAGCGTGTGAATGTCGCATGTCCGCGCAGCGTGCTTGAGGAGGCACTCGGCAGACTGGAAAGAGCCGTGCACGGCTGAGCTTTTCCTGAATCTTTTTTTGGAAGAACCTTAACGATAGCATGAATGCTTGGCTATAGGATAAATCTATAATGAGTAAAAGCTTCTAAGTATTAACACTTTTCCTATAGGAATGATATGATATATATTGTCAAGAGGAAATGACAAAAAAAGACAAAGGGATACATCGGATATCCCGAAGTAAAATCAGGAGGAGAAAAGTTATGAAACGAAAAGAAATCATTCGGCGGGCAGCCGCGCTGACGTTATCGGCTGCATTACTGACGGTAGGTGCTGCTGGCTGCGGAAATGCAGATACAAGCTCTACTGCGGCGCAGGGAACGGAGACCGCAGCAGGTGACGAAACACAGCTCGATGCGGCAGCAGATGCGGACACGGCAGATGCCGGAGAAGCGGAGAGCAATGCAACGGACGAGGCAGCCTTTGATGCGGAGGAAAATACGATTCGCTTTGCTCTGGAGGCAGGTACGATCAGAACCGCAGTCGTCATTCTGGCAAAACAGCTCGGCTATTACGAGGAGGAGGGAGTCAACGTTGAAATCGTAGACAACAACGACAATACCGCGACGCTCACCGCAATCAGCTCGGGCAAAAAGGATGTGGATGTTTTGGGAACCGGTATCGTGCCTGATCTGACATTTATCGCAAACGGCTCCGATCTGGTCATCTTTGAGGGAACCGCAGCAGAGGGCGGCGCCATTATTTCCAGACCGGAGGATACAGAGAAATTCAAGGATTTAAAAAATTATGAGGGAGCGACCGCCGCACTGGTCAGAAACGAGTCCGGCTGGATCGTGACAAGGCAGGCGCTCTTAGATGCAGGCTATGATGTGGATTCCATTCAGCTTTTGGAAGTAGACAGCCGTGCGAATGTGGCACAGGCAGTTGCAAAGGGCGAGGCGGATATCGGATTTTTCCCGGAGGAGTTTGTCGGACAGTTTGCCGATCTGAACATTGAAGAGGTTATGCCGGTCGCCGAGCTCCAGCCGCTTTATGTATGCTGCCGTCAGGTTACTTCCTCGGATAAGCTTGCACAAAAGCACGACGCTTTCGTGAAGTATACAAAAGCAAATCTGCGGGCATTTAAGTACTTTAGCGATGAGGCAAACCGTCAGGAGATCGATAAGCTTCTCGCCGATTTCTCAGGGCAGACGGAAGAATATGTGGACAATTATTTCTTTGTCAACAGCACGACCCTGACGCTTGACCCGAATAAGAGCGGTATTGAGACCTATTATAAGGCGTTGGAAAATACCGGTTATTTTGAGGACGGTACGGATGTGGATGTTGCAGATCATATCGATACCGAGGTTTACAAGGCAGCGCTGGATCAAATCGTGTCGGAATATCCGTACGACGAGTTCTATCAGCAGCAGCTTACGATTTTTGAGCAGTACAATTAGCACTTATTTGCAAACGCCCATTGCATGCCGGATAAAAAGCGGCATATGAATTGGGCGTTTGCTATGGGCGGGGCTGTGTTTCCCCTCACTGCTTTTACGGCAGGAACCGGGGCGAAAGCTTTTATTACAGGATGGGAGACCTATATGAGCAAGATCGAAATCAACAACTTATCGTTTAGCTATCACGAAAAGAATCAGCAGGAGCTGGCTCTTAGCGGCATCAACCTGTCGATCGAGGAGGGCGAGTTTATTTGTATCATCGGGCCTTCCGGCTGCGGAAAGAGTACACTGCTGAGTCTTTTGGAGGGACTCAATACGGCGACGGAGGGCAGCATATGCATTGACGGAAAGGAAATCCGGGGACCGGGGAGAGACCGCGCCGTCGTATTCCAGCATTATTCCCTGTTCCCGTGGCTGACGGCGAAGGATAATATCATCTTCGGCATCCGCCAGAGCGGAAGAAAATACAGCCGCTCGCAGCGCAGTGAACTCGCGGACGGATATCTGGAGAGTGTAGGACTTTCTTACGCGGCGGGCAAATATCCGGCAGAGCTGTCCGGCGGTATGCAGCAGCGTGTCGCCATCGCAAGGGCGCTTGCAATGGAGGCGGACATTCTGCTGATGGATGAGCCGTTCGGGGCGATCGATCCGAAGCTCCGTCTGGAGCTGCAGGAATTGTTCAGCAGACTGAGCAAGGAGAAGGGCAAGACGGTCGTGTTTGTCACCCACGATATTGATGAGGCGCTTTTGCTTGCCGACCGTATCGTAGTGATGGAGCCGGGGGCAATTCGTTCGGATATCAAGGTAGAGATTCCGCATCCGAGAAGGCGGGATAAGCTTGTGGGAACAAAGCAATATCAGTCGATGCACAAGAAACTGATTTCTTTGTTTTATGAGCGTGTTGCAGAGCAGATCGGCAATGAGGAGGTGGTACTGTGAAATATGTTTTCAATCGCGCCAATCTTATATTTCTCATAGATGTTCTGCTTGTTTTACTTCTGCCGACCTCGGAGAAGGTGGATGCACCGTGGGTCTTTTTGCTTGTACTGCTTTTCGCGGAGCTTCTGTTTCTCGTAAAGTACATACGGCATCGGAAAAAAAGCACGGTGGACGTGGCTTTTGTCACCTTCCTCTTTCTGGGTATCTGGGAGCTTTGCAAGAAAATGGGCTGGGCACATCCGGTTCTCGTGCCGGCTCCGGAAAATGTATTCAATGTCTTTGTGTCACAGAGGGAACTGATTCTGCAGGGAATCGGAAGCTCACTGCTCCTTCTTTTCTGGGGTGTCGGGCTGGCACTTGTGCTTGGAGTATTTTTAGGATTGTTTGTCGGATGGATACCTCGCCTTCGGGAGGCGGTCACGCCGATTGCAAATGTCATCAGTCCGATTCCGCCGCTCGTCTATACGCCTTATGTCGTAGCCGTCATGCCGACGTTTAAGGTGGCATCCGTCTTCGTCATCTTCTCGGCAGTGTTCTGGCCGACCTTCCAGACGATGATCGGGCGTGTGGGGAGTATGGATCAGCGAATCATTCAGTCCGCAAAGGTGATGAATGTATCCACACCTGCGATGCTGTTCCGTGTCATCCTGCCTTACTGTATGCCGGGAATTATTACGGGATTGTCGGGCTCCATGCGAGGGGCGTTTCTGTGTCTGACCGGCGCGGAGCTTCTGGGCGCGAGCTCGGGACTGGGCTTCTTTGTAAAGAAGTTCTCCGATTATGCGGACTACACAAAGGTAATCACCGGTATTATTGT
>JAFUZE010000068.1 GCA_017476765.1 Lachnospiraceae bacterium | reverse complement strand
TTTGTTTCCAATGTAAATTTTATCACATCCTGACATTTAATTTGATTCCTAAACTTAATTCTGTACTTATGCATTGCATCATTTGAATCGTCAATTTCAAACTGATAATCCCCATTGGTTTCTTTCAACACTGTACCACTATAACCTTTTCCTGTCCACATAAGCTCTTTCTCAAAATATTCTATATCATCTTTATTAGCTATCATTTCATAAGTTACAGACGATACAAGATTTTTTCTATCTTCAAATAATAGTTCACATTCTACTTTTTTAATTCTAAAATTAGGTATTGGAAGTGCTTCCTCCGTATTTGCTTTACCACGTTTACAAATATAGGAAAAAATAAAAGTGCATAAAGAAAACAAAACCGATATAGCTGTCAAGATAATTATATAATAATCAACATTTCCACTTATAATCAGCTTGTAAAGCATGGTGCATATTGTGCACAGCACAGATACAATACTGGCAACAAACAACCATATAAGATTTTTTATAATATGAGTTATAATTTCATCTTTGTGCTCTGAAATTCTATATCTTGACACGCTATCACCACCCACTATCGATACTGTATTTTAATTATGCCACAATAACCAGCAAAAATCTACATTCTTTATCAAAAAAACAGATAATTTTAATTTATTCGTTTTCTCTGTTTTAATCATACCAAGATTGATTGAAAGTCATTTCAGTAATGTATAAACTTCAAATACAATAATATAAAAAATGCAATAACATTTATTATTTTCCCCCACTTATGCGAGATACCGCTTTGCCTCCTCACGTGACAACCGGAATGTTTTTTCTAGCTTTGTAATAATGTCCTCCTTTGACATGTGCATTTCCTCCAGCATGCGGACACTTCCGAGAATTCCCTGCTCTACGCCCTGCTTGAGTCCCTTCGCAATTCCTCTGTCTTCCACCATCTTACTATAGTCGCACATTTCCGTCGCCTCCCTTTCCATTTCCGTTGTCATCTCTATACCAAACTCTTGCTCCAATCTATGCTTCTTCTCTGTAACATCCATCTCTGACGAGAGAAGTACCGCCAGCATTCTAAGCAGTCCGGTGCAATTCTCATCCGCTTCATCTCCGACACAGATCATCGCAACCGTAATCAGATCATAGTTCCTGTCATCTTCCGCAAAGCTTCCGATCATCTGCGTTTCATGGAACGAGTACAGATTTAATGTATTTTTCCGATAATCCGGAGGATTCAGGCAGACCCAAATCGTGTAAACCTTCTCCAGCTTTTCATAATGACTGTTGGTAAACACAGTGCCGTACTGGGAAGAAATCAGCCGCCCTCCATAATAAATACCTCGCTTGACAATCGGATATCCCGGATAGAAATCTCCCTGACTTTCGATGTTGATTATCATCGTGACCGCTTCGCCCTCTCTCAAGGGGCTATACACATCAAATTTGACATCAAATGTGACGGTTCCCTCGAGGATGCTCTCATCTTCATTGTGCGCTCCGGCAATCCGTGACGCACCCTCGCCCTGAACTTCCTGCATAGTATCATCGCGTATTATCTCATCCTGATGCAGCGCTTGTCTGGAAATAACCGGAGTACCGATTATATATTTTTGTTCGATCTCCTGTATGCTGCACGCATGAAATTCCTTCACACAGGTTTTCAATATCCATGCAAGAACACTCTTAAAGGACAGAAGGCGTTTGCAGGATTCATCCAATTTTTCCTTTTCTCTGTCGGAGATTGTATATAACACCTTCGCCAAGTCATTTTCTACTTTTATATGTTCCATCTATTCTCCTTCCTATCATACTACAAACAAATAATTTCTACCATATAAAGTTTGTATAAACTGCGAGCCGCAGCACACCGAATATTCGAGCTGCGACGCAAAATTCTGCTTTTGCTCTGTGTGCTTCTTCCTATAAAAAATTACCTGCCGGAATATTGTGACGACACTGTCACGAATGAAACCAGTTAGAAATGCCTGATACGGCAAACACGATGTGCAGACGCACATCGTTTAAGATAAAAATACTATATCATAGGTTTTAAAGAAAAACAAGCCATTACTTTTTCAGAGCAGCCAACATGTCCCTGACTGTCTGCTTTGTAAGCGGATGGCGCAGATACGGGGCGATCTCACAAAGAGGTTCCAGCACGAAATCCCTGTTTGCCATGTCGGCATGCGGAATCGTAAGCTGTGGTGTGTCGATGATTTCCTCATCATAAAAGAGAATGTCCAAATCGAGCGTCCTCGGTCCCCAGTGAACCAGCCGCTTCCTTCCTGCCTTAGTCTCCACCTCATGAATGAAATCCAATAGCTGGTGAGGCGACAACAGTGTCTCAAGCTCCAAAACGCCGTTTAAAAAATCCTCCTGTACCACACCTCCGTAAGGCTTCGTCGTAATCAGACCGGAGATCTTCTTTACGCGGCAATGAGAATTTCCCTCCAGTGCAGCGATTCCTTCCCTGATATACGTTTCCTTTTCCCCCATATTCGACCCCAGGGCAATATATGCGGTATGCCACATCCGCCTGATCGAAACCGAAACATTTCCGAACGGATACGGAATCGGTGCATTCGGCTTCAAGATGCGCAATTCCATCCCCTTTAAACTAGGAAAAGAACAGAGAAGATCCGGTGCCATATGCTCCGCCGCTGCCTCAAGCAGCCGAAACGTGTTTTTCTGCATGTATTCCGTCATCCGGCTACATACCTCTCCATAGTCCACCGTGCGGCTTAATTCATCGGTATTTCCTGCATCCCTCGTATCCAAATAAAGCTCCGCATCAATATAAAAATCCTGT
>JAFUZE010000067.1 GCA_017476765.1 Lachnospiraceae bacterium | reverse complement strand
TGACAATATGCAATTCACATAAAGACGTAGTTTATAAAAGGGGTATTATTTCATAATCACCGGAACATAAGTGGTGAACTGCTGCGATTAGACCAGATAGAATGCCGCATACGGCAATCGGGTACATAGATATGCGTCCTTTGATGTGAATGATCATACCATAGAAAAAGAAATACCGCAACCTAATTTTTATTTTATTCGACTTAGTTATTGCAGTTGTTTTTGTTTTTTTTTCGTAGGGCTCTCCTTCATTCCATCTTCAAACCATACAGTTAAAACCGTGTAGAACGCAGCTTCGGCATGAATTTACCGCTGTTTTCTGTGTAAAATGTGAAAGTTTTGTGTAAAAACCGCCGAAAGCTTGCGGCTTAATTTGCGATTTGCTAGAATGTAAAGCGAATTGATCAAAAGAAAGCAAGGAACGGAAAGGAGGAGAGGATATGCGGTTTCGGCATGAATGGAAGCATGAAATCAATACGTCTGATATGATTGCGATTCGCCAAAGTCTGCGCGCGGTCGCACAGGCGGATCAGCATGCGCTGGATGGAAAATATTTCATTCGCAGCCTTTATTTTGATAACCTAAACGATAAGGCTTTGCGGGAGAAGATTGACGGCGTAAATTACAGGGAGAAGTTCCGAATCCGGTATTACAACGAGGACACCTCACTGATTCATTTGGAGAAAAAGAGCAAAATCAATGGTCTTTGCAGCAAGGAGAGCGCAGAAGTCTCCGCGCAGGAAGCACAGAGGATCGTAGACGGGGATCTGGACTGGATGGCGGAAAGCGGCAGGGAGTTGGTGCAGGAATTATACAGCAAGATGCAGTCCCAGGGATTAAGACCGAAGACGATCGTGGACTACACAAGAGAGCCGTATGTGTACGGACCGGGAAATGTAAGAGTCACGTTTGATTACAATATCCGAACCGGAATGCAGTGTACGGATTTCCTGAATCCCGATTGTATTACAGTCCCCGCCGGCGATGCGCCAATCATACTGGAGGTCAAGTGGGACGAATTTTTACCTGCTGTGATCCGTGATGCGGTTCAGGTGCGCGGACGGCGTGTGACTGCTTTCTCTAAATATGCGGTCTGCCGCATATACGGCTGATGGAAGCCAGCAAAACCTGAAATATACTTTTACAGAAAAAAGGAGAATACATACTATGACGTTCAATGATATTTTTAAATCAAGTTTTCTTGAAAACGTGACCAGTGTGAGTATTTTGGATATGGTCATTGCCATGATTTTGGCGTTCTGCCTCGGGTTATTTATTTTTTACATCTACAAAAAAACTTACACGGGTGTCATGTACTCGTCCGGCTTTGGGGTGACTCTGATTGCCATGACGATGATTACAACACTCGTTATCTTAGCGGTGACAAGCAATGTCGTTCTTTCCCTCGGTATGGTCGGTGCGCTTTCTATCGTGCGTTTCCGTACAGCAATCAAAGAACCGCTTGATATTGCGTTTTTATTCTGGTCCATTGCCGTGGGAATTGTTCTGGCGGCAGGTATGATTCCGCTGGCTGTGTTCGGCAGTGTTGCCATTGGTGTTATTTTGCTTCTGTTCGTCAACAGAAAGACACATACCAACCCGTACATCCTTGTGCTGCAGTGTGAGACGCATGAGGCGGAGGAGCAGGCGAAGAAATTCATAGACGAGAAGGTCAGCCGTCTGGTCGTTAAGAGCAAATCGGCACAGAAGGGTATGATCGAGCTGAATCTGGAAATCCGTTTAAACGATGATAATACGGACTTCATCAATGAGCTTGCCGACATGAAGGGAGTCAAAAATGCAGTGCTGGTCAGCTATAACGGGGATTATATGGGATAAGGAGGTCAGTTATGTCAACGCATAAAAATATAGACAAAATCTGCGTTGTCGTTCTTGTGATTTCCCTGATCATTACCGTGCTTTTTATGAATGGCAATTATTTTGGCATTGAGACGATCGTAGACGAGGATGCGGAGTCCTACACCGGTTCAAAGTATTTTACGGCAAGAGATTTAAATGGTGAATGGGACACCTCCGATGCCACCGTAATCACCTTAAACAGGACGGGTGGCAAGGTTGTCGGTGCAGGAGCGTATGCTTATGATGGCGATATCGTCATTACGTCCGGCGGTTACTATGTGGTTTCCGGTGAGCTGGAGGACGGCAGTATCATCGTGGATGCGTACAGCTCCTCTAAGGTCTGGATCATGCTTCAGGGTGTGAATATCAGCTGCTCGGATGACGCCTGTGTCAGAGTCAATCAGGCGGACAAGGTCTTTTTGACACTTGCGCCAGGAACGGAAAACTATCTGTCCGGCGGGGATACTTATTCGGACACTGCGCTGGAGGATGGAACGGATGGTGTGATTTTTGCGCATGACGATCTGACGATCAACGGAAGCGGCACTCTGACAGTCAACGCAGCGTATAAGCACGGAATTGCGGCAAATGATGATCTGGTTATCACCGGCGGGACTATCACGGTCAATGCAGTCAAGGATGCGATTCGTGCCAATGACAGCATTCGTCTGACAAATGCCGAGGTTACTGTGGCGGCAGAGGACGACGGTGTTGTGGTTGCCGGAGAGGACGGGTATCTTTACATGGAATCCGGAGCGGTCAATATCACTTCGGCGGATGACGGTATACACACAAGCTCCGATATTACAATTGCGGGAGGCAGTCTTACGGTCGCAGCCGGTGATGACGGGATTCATTCGGATACGACGTTCAGTATCTCCGATGGCGCTTTACTCATAGAGGAATGCTACGAAGGAATCGAGGCAAAACAGATCGATATTTCCGGCGGTGAGATTGCAATTTATCCGAGCGACGACGGTCTCAATGCCAACGGCGGCAGCTCTGAAATGGGCGGCATGAACGGTGGCTTCGGCGGCATGGGCGGCATGAACGGCGGCTTCGGAGGCGGAGTGCGCGGGGATGCAGGGGCACAGTCAGAGACGGAAAGCGGCGCAGATGTGCGGACCGGCGCAGACAATGCTTCAGATGCGCAGGAAGAAACGAACGGCAGCACAGATGTGCAGACCGGTGAGGAAAGCAGTGACAGCGACAATGACAGTACGGACGATGCAGCCGAGGAATTGGAACCGTGTATTCGAATCAGCGGCGGACAGTTGACCATCGTCAACGACAGTGGAAGGGATGCGGATGGGATTGACTCAAACGGTGATATTTATATTACCGGCGGAACCATCTTTGTAAGTGTGGTAAACAGCGGAAGCAACAGTGCGGTCGATTACGGAAGTGAGAGCGGAGGCATCTGTGAGATCAGCGGAGGCACGATTGTTGCCTGCGGAAGCTATTCGATGGCGGAAAGCTTTGATTCCACTTCGGAGCAGTGCTCTGTTCTGTACACGATCAGCGAGGGTGTCGAGGCGGGAACGGAGATCAGCCTTGAGGACACGAATGGAAACGTGCTGCTTTCCTACACAGTTCCATGCAGCTTTTCATCAGCGCTTTTGAGCTGTCCGCAGATGCAGCTTGGCGAGACTTATCGAATCCGTGCCGGTGAGAATACGGAAGAGTTTACGCAGGAGGAGATTTCAACTTTCCTGGGCGATGTGCAGACCGGTATGTTCGGCGGTAATATGCAAGGTCAGGGCGGCTTTGGCGGCACAAATCACCGTGGCGGAGGAAGAAAGGGCTTTGGCGGCGGTCAGTCAGTCAGCGGCAACCAGTCTGATTTTGACGGGCAGATGCCTGATTTTGGGAGCATGCAGACAGATGGAGAGATGCCGGATTTTAGCGGGTTTCAGGATGTGAGCGGCAATATGCCGGGCTTTGACGGACAGATGCCTGATTTTGCGGATATGCAGACAGACGGAGAAATGCCGGATTTTGACGGAGGTCAGCCAGTCAGCGGCAATATGCCGGAATTTGGCGGGCAGATGCCGGGTGAACAGGCAGACGGCTCTTTGCAGGGGCAAAACAGCGATTCGGAGACGAATGACGAAAGCTCTGATGCGGCTCAGGAGAGTACGTCGGTGAATGACGATACATGGATTCTGCTCGGGGCGTCTGCGCTCGTTTTGCTGGCAGGACTATTGTTTGCAGTGAAATTTAAGCAGAAATGAGTATAGAACAAGAATGCGTTCAAAACAAGAATATGTGCGGAATATAATAGTACGCAGCATAAGAATGCGCGCGGGAAAAATAGTACGCAGCATAAGAATGTGCGCAGGAAAAATAGTACGCAGCATAAGAATGTGCGCGGGAAAAATAGTACGCAGCATAAGAATGTGCGCAGGAAAAATGGTATGCGGCGTAAGAATGCACATGGGATAAAATGATATGCACAATAGGAATCCATATGAAATTAAGAAGAAACACAAAATATACACAGATTATACACGGAATGAATACAAAAAAGGAATAACATGTAAGAAAGGATGAAAAGAAACAGCAAAAGTAACGGAAACTCGAAGAGTAAAAGCAGTACGCAGAGCAAAAGCAGAAAACAGAAATATAGGCAGTAACAAAACAGAAGCGGAAATTTTTAAGGGGTAGCATAAATTTTCGCTTTTGTTGTCTAAAGGCAGGGGGTTTTGTATGAAGCGGATAGCAATTATACCAGCCTACGAACCGGATGAGAGGATGCTTTCACTGCTCAGGGAGGCGGAAGCACAGAAGCTTTCCCTGATCGTGGTGGATGATGGAAGCGGAGAGACCTACCGTACGATTTTTGAGCATGCAAAAGAAAGTGCCAGGGTGATTTCCTATGCGGACAATCAGGGAAAAGGTGCGGCACTGAAAAAAGCCTTTGCGTATGTGCGGGAAAACGAGAAGCCGCCGTTTACCGTTGTGACGATGGATTGTGACGGACAGCATCGTGTCGGAGATGCATTGCGACTATGCCGGCTTTCGGAGAAGCATCCGCATACATTGATTCTGGGCAGCCGGAAGCAGTCAAAGAGTTCGCCGCTTCGAAGCCGCCTCGGAAACGGAATCACACGAAAGGTTTTTGTGGGGCTGACAGGTGTACCTGTCTATGATACGCAGACCGGACTGCGCGCGTTCGACGACAGTCTGTTGACCGAGATGCTTAATGTTGAAGGAGAACGTTATGAATATGAAATGAACGTGCTTTTGGAATTTGCAAGGCGGAAAATTCCGATGCAGGAGATTACGGTCGAGACGATCTATCTTGATCGAAATGCAGGCTCTCATTTTTGTGCCGTATCGGATTCGGTTCGCATCTGCAAGGAGCTGCTCAAGTTTTCCGCTTCCTCGTTTGTCGGCTTTTTGGTGGATTACAGTCTGTACAGCATGCTGCTGCTCCTTTTTGGAAGGGCATATCTTCTGCCCGCCAATGTTCTGGCGAGGCTGGTGAGTGCGACGGTGAATTTTAGCCTGAACCGCAGATACGTATTTCGGGATAAGGGAAGCCTTTGGAAAAGTGCGGCAAAATATGCGCTGCTTGCGGCGGGGATTCTCTGCTGCAATTCGCTGGTTCTTTATGTGCTTGCCCAAAATGCGGGAATCAATGTGTTTGCGGCAAAGCTGCTCACAGAGCTGCTTCTCTTTCTGGTCAGCTGGGTTGTGCAGCGCAGGCTCATATTTATCGGGAGGCGCAGAGGAAAGGATGAGATGAATGAAACATAAAAAGAACAGGTTTGTTTTAATTTACATACTGCTGCTGACAGGATTTACCGTATATGCAGTGCTCGATACTTTTGTGATACCGCACAGCTATGGTACGGCGCAGGAGACGGAGGGCATATCTGAATTTGCGGAAGGGAACGACGGAGTGTCGGACGCGGCAGACGGTAATGCAGCGAAAGCCGGAGAATCAGGCGAAGCAGGCAGCGATACAGCGAGCGTGGGAGAATCGGGCAAAGCAGATGATGATACAGCGAAAGCCGGAGAATCAGGCGAAGCAGACGGCGATACAACGAGCGTGGGAGAATCGGGCAAAGCAGATGATGATACAGCGAAAGCCGGAGAATCAGGCAAAGCAGAAGGTGATACAGCGAAAGCAGGAACGTCAGGCACGACAGACGGTAATGCAGAAAATGAAGGCGAAGCCGATGCGTCGGATGGGCGCACTTCGAATACGGACAAGGCGGAAAGGCAAAAGGGCTCAGGGAAGCCTTCCGGAAAGCATCGGAAAGGGGAAGGAGAAACGGCGGGAGAGCGCGATTCGGATGGCACAGACAGCAGTTCCCCAGAGAGCGGGCCGAGCGCTACGCCGAATGCGGAGAGTGCCTTGCCAAACAGCGGACAGAGCGATTCGGCAAAGGCGGCGCAGAATGGTACATCCGGGATGCCGCAGACGATTGCGGAGAGCACGAACTCGGATGGGACTTCGATTACGCTCAAGCAGTATCGTGAATATGACACCGATATTTATGTGGCGGATATTACGTTGTCATCTTTGTCTGATTTAAAGACTGCATTTGCCAGGAATACTTACGGGCGCAATATCAAGGCGAACACGTCCGACATTGCCGCCGAGCATCAGGCGCTGCTTGCAATCAACGGAGATTACTATGGGGCACAGGAAAGCGGCTATGTCATTCGAAACGGCACACTTTA
>JAFUZE010000066.1 GCA_017476765.1 Lachnospiraceae bacterium | reverse complement strand
GGAAAGGGCAAGATCACAGATATGATGGCGGAAAAAGCCGATATTATCGTGCGCTTTCAGGGAGGCGCAAATGCCGGTCATACGATCGTGAATGGTTACGGTAAATTTGCTCTCCACACCTTGCCTTCCGGTGTCTTTTATAATCACACGACAAGCATCATCGGAAACGGTGTGGCGCTGAATATTCCGGTGCTCTTTCAGGAGATCAAGTCCATCACCGACCGAAATGTGCCGATGCCTAAAATTCTCGTGTCGGACAGGGCGCAGATCGTCATGCCGTATCACATTTTATTTGACCAGTACGAGGAGGAAAGACTGGGCGGCAAGTCGTTTGGTTCTACCAAATCCGGAATTGCGCCGTTTTATTCCGATAAATATGCCAAGATCGGCTTTCAGGTGAGCGAGCTGTTTGATGACGAGCTTTTAAAAGAAAAGGTAGAACGTGTCTGTGAGCAGAAAAATGTAATATTGGAGCATTTGTATCACAAGGAGCCGATCAAACCGGAGGAACTGCTTGAGACACTTCACGAGTATAAGCAGATGGTGGAGCCGTATGTTTGCAATGTCTCCCTGTATCTGGACCAGGCATTGAAGGACGGCAAGACGATTCTTCTTGAGGGGCAGCTTGGCACGCTCAAGGATCCTGACCACGGCATCTATCCGATGGTGACCTCTTCCTCGACACTGGCTGCCTACGGTGCGATCGGTGCAGGGATTCCGCCGTACGAGATTAAGCAGATTATTACTGTTTGTAAAGCATATTCGTCGGCAGTCGGGGCAGGTGCTTTCGTGTCCGAAATTTTCGGCGACGAGGCGGAGGAACTGAGACGCCGCGGCGGTGATGGCGGTGAGTACGGTGCAACGACAGGGCGCCCGCGCCGCATGGGTTGGTTTGACTGCGTGGCATCTAAGTACGGATGCCGTCTGCAGGGAACGACCGATGTAGCTTTTACTGTGCTGGATGTGCTCGGCTATCTGGATGAGATTCCGGTCTGTGTCGGTTATGAGATTGACGGGGAAGTGACAAACGAGTTTCCGGTCACGAGCAAGCTGGAGAAGGCAAAGCCGGTGTTAAAGGTTCTTCCGGGCTGGAAGTCAGAGAGAGCGGATATCAGAGGCATTAAAACGTTTGAGGAGCTTCCGAAGAACTGTCAGAATTATGTAAACTTTATTGAGGAACAGATCGGCTATCCGATCACGATGGTGAGCAACGGACCGGGCAGAAGCGATATTATCTACCGCAAGAGTCTGCTGCGAGGTTAAGCCTGCGGTGCACGAAGCTTGGTATCATATAAAGCGAAAAAGCATCCTTTACGAAAGCATATAAAAAATCCCTTGTAAAAGGCGTTTGAGAACGTTTTTCACAAGGGATTCTTTTATATGATTTTAATATTTTTAGGCGTTTATTTCTTTTGATTTTTTTTGTTCTTCTTCTCAAAATGCATCAGCTCACCTGTCGTCTGATAGGTATTCCACGCTTTGTGAAAACGGAAGGTGTTGCCGATTGCGTAGCCGCCTGCGAGCATGATGAGCCATCCGCCGAAGCGTCCTGTTAATATGGCTAATACAACGCAGTTGATCAGCGAATAGATGAGTACCAAAACAGCAGCAACCCGGCTTTGCTTTAATTGAACCAAAAGACCGAGCCCGACAAGAAGGATGACATCCAGAATCGAAGAGCTGGATTCCATCAGCAGCACGGTGACAAGAAACGTAAAGACGGCACAGATATACAAAATTACGGCACTGGATGTAAGTCCGCTCTTTAGCTGTCCCATTTCCGGTAAATTCAGAAATTCCTTCTTGGTATAATCCGGACGATGGTAAGCGTCAGGCTGGTCGTAATTTGCCACGCCTGAGGGAACAGCCGACGGTTCGTAATTGACCGCACCGGAAAAATCCGCCGGTTGACTGTAATCGGCGGGACCGGACTGTCCCGATGCCGCCGTTTCACGGGCAGGTGCCCCGCAGTTCGGGCATATGCGAAGCTCGTCTGAGTAGTCGATAGAACAAAACTGGCATTTCATAATCATTTCCTCCGTAGTTGTAAATTATAGTTATCGTATCGTCGATACATTTTGAGAGTCAAGTCAAAAAACAGCAATCGGTAGCTTTTTTATTTTTTCCGGTATTTTGTCGGGGGATTATACTCAACTTTGCCGGTCGCCTTATAATATTTCCATATTCGCTGGAAGCGGAAGGTGGCGGACATCGCGTAAAAGGCGGTGACAATCAGAAGCCATCCGTTCGGCTTGCCTGTTATACGGAAGGCAAGGTAAAAGTTGACGACCGTATAGCAGCAAATGAGAAAGGCTGCTACGCGGCTCTGTTTGTATCGTACTAAAAGCGCAAGCACGAGAAGAATGCCGATATCAATCAGGATATCGTAGTCCTTCATGAAAAAGCAGAGAAACAGGTTAAAGGCGATCTGTATATATAAAAGAACGGCAATCGCCTTTAAATCCCTTCGGATGCTGCGCAGCTCGGTCAGTTTTAAAAGCTCCCGCTTCTTATATTTCGGCGGTTCGTAAACATTTGGCTGCTCCATCTGTGCAACGGCGTTGTTTAAGCTGGGGCGTTCCGTCTTGCCGGCAGGCGTTCCGCAAACGGGACAGCTGGCAAGAGTATCCGGATAATAAGAATAACAAGAAAGACACATCATAAGTCTGCTTCTCCTTTGTGAATGATAGTTACATTATAGAGGCGGAGAGTAATTGCGTCAAGTACGGTAATGCATGGAAAAACGTAAAAAAGATGAATCATTGATAAAAAGTGTAAGAAGATATAAAGTAGATGCACACAAAACATGAAAAAGGCGCAAAAAGAACATGAGAAGGATATATAAAGACGGACAAACGGAAGCGTATGCCGAATTGTAACAAGGATTAAGCGATTGCCCGAAAAGCAGGTCATAATCTCTTGACAGAAAGCAAGGTACTTGTTATAGTAAGTATCGTGACAAGTTTCAAGAACCGGGATATCGTAAATCACAACGCGGTGTGCCCGAATATAGAACAGAGAAGCAAAACAAATACGGAAAGCTAGGGGTGCGATCTGCGGGTCATGACCGTCGGATACGCTGAGAGATGTGCCAGCATTAACCCTTATTACTTGAACCGGATAATACCGGCGTAAGGAAGCTGATTTTGGAGTATTGCCGCATGGAAATGCCGGAGCAGTTTACATAACTGAGAGCAATGCTTCAGAATAAGAAAAGCATGTGAACCAATCCCCCTTAGCTTGCGTCATTTGGCAAAGGAGGATTTTTTTATGAACAACTTTTTCGCAACACCGGAGGGAGCATGGGGAGACGGCTCCGTGCATCTGACAGCGGCAGGAATCGGAATCGTGATTGCAGTCATTGCCGTTTTGTGGATTGTCGCAGCTCTTGTGCGTCAGAGACGGGCATCCAAGAGGAATGTGCTTACGACAAAGCAGCTTGTATTTTCGGCAATGGCAGTTGCAATTGCAGTCGTGTGCTCAATGATCAAGGTGTTTGAGATGCCGATGGGCGGGTCGGTGACGCTGCTGTCCATGCTGTTTATCGTTTTGATTGCGTACTGGTATGGTCCATATGTCGGCATTATGACAGCTGTCGCCTACGGTCTCGTCCAGTTTGTCATGGAGCCGATTTTTTATACGATTTTTCAGCTCCTTTTGGATTATCCGCTGGCGTTCGGCGCATTAGGTCTGGCAGGCTTCTTTAACAAAAAGAAATGGGGGCTTCAAATCGGCTATGTGGTCGGTGTGATCGGCAGATTTGTCTTTGCGACGCTTTCCGGTGTGATTTTCTTTGCTGCGTATGCGCCGGAGGGGATGAATCCGTGGGTCTATTCGATGGGCTATCAGGCATCCTACCTTGTGCCGGAGGCAGTCGTGACACTCATCCTTATCAGTGTGCCTCAGGTTTCGAAGGCATTGGCGCATGTCAGAAGCCAGGCGGTGGAGGAGTAGTGCTACGGTGCGGCCGGCACATTCGGAGCTGCCGGTCACGGCATAAACAGTGACTGTTTGCGGTGCAGTCGTATTTTGAATAGGAATCCTCAAAGCTGCAGATACTATCTACCAAAAAGAAAGAAGGTAGATACAATGCAGGATGAGTCGATAAAGCTTTTATGGGAGTGTAACTCCGGATGCAAAATGGCGATCAAAAGTATGAATCAGGTCAGGGAATTTGTGTCAAATCCCGAGCTTGCGAAGCTGATCGAGAAAAGTAAGGAAAAGCATCAGAAGCTTGAGGAGGAGACCTCACACAAATTGGCGGATGCCCACATGGAGGAAAAGGAGCCGGGTGTTATGGCATCCGCCTTTTCGTGGATCAGCACGGAAATCAAGATGGTGATGAAGGAATGCGACAATAAAATTGCAAAAATCATGATGGATGGCTGCAACATGGGCATTCAGTCCATCTCCGAAAAGATGAACGAGTGGAAGCATGCGGATGAGGAGAGCCGTTTGGTGGCAAACAAGCTGATTGACGAGGAAGAGAGCTTTATGAAGCAGCTGAAGGCGTATTTATAATTGCCGATACAAAATCAAAAAGAACCGGAATCATCACTGATTGAAATGGCGATGATTCCGGTTCTGTATCATTTACAGATTTTTTCTACGAGACGTTTCCGGCAGGAGCTTTGGCAGGCTGTCTGTGCAAAAAATATCTTAGTAAAACGGCAAACAGCACAATACCGATGGAAATCCACTGAGACGTTGTGAAGATCAAAAAGCCTCCGCGGTCATCATTTCTCAAAAATTCAATGCCGAATCTTCCGACAGAATATAAAATCATGTAAAGAATAGCAACATCACCTTCCTGTTTTGCCCTTTTTGCGTACCACAGCAGAATCCCCATGATGACAAAATCTCCGAGTGAGGAGAACAGCTGGGTCGGCAGAAGCTTCACTCCTGCCGGGGCAAGGCTGTGCTGCGGAAACGTGACACCGAGAAACGAATGGGTCGGTCTGCCATAGCAGCAGCCTGCAAGAAAGCAGCCGATGCGCCCAAAGCCCTGAGCGAGGGCGATGGACGGCACGACCAGATCAAAATAGGAAAGGAACCGAAGCTTTTTGATGCGGCAGTAGACGATCGCGGCAAATACACCGGCGATGATACCGCCATAGACCACAAAGCCTTCGGAACCGAGAACGGCGCGCGGATTTACGAGAAAGCGGTCAAACTCTACGAGAATGTACAGGAGCTTGGCTCCGAGAAATCCGATGAGGACGCCCCAGATTGCAATATCAACGACCGCATCCTCGGACATGCCGCGCTTTTTTGCCCGTTTTGTTCCAAGCAGAATACAAAATACGATACCGATTCCGATCATCAGACCGTATCCGTGAATGGTCAGTGGGCCAATACTGAATATATCTATTTTCATGCTTTGCAAAACATCCTTTCCTTGAGTATCTGAAATCCGCACAGAGCCTTTCTGTCAGGGCGAATCCTCTCAACGTCCCTATTATAATGCAAAGCAGAAACAGAAGCAACCGTTTGTTAATAGGTGAAAAGCTGAGACCAGTATTTCGTGCCGTTGCCGCTCTGGACATAGCCGACACCAATGTATTTGTAGTTTTTGTTTAAGATGTTGGCTCTGTGTCCCTCGCTGTTCATCCATGCCTCCATGACGGCTTCCGGGCTTTTCTGACCCCACGCGATATTTTCTCCGCATCCTCGGTAGGAAATACCAGCTTCCTTTAGGACAGAGGCAAAGGAGCTGCCGTTTGGCCTTGTGTGCGAGAAGGAAGTAATAATTTCATTGGCACGGATCTGTGCTGCCTGTGTAATTTGGGAATCAAGTGTTACCGGAGAGAGCCCCTGCTTTGCCCGCTCTGCATTCACCAGCTCCACGATCCGGTTTACATACTCGGATTGGTTGGTGGTCGTTGTTCCCTGCTTATCTGTCTTTGTGTCGGCATCAGCTTTCGTACTTGTATCAGTTTTGGTACTTGCATCTGGTTTTGTATCAGTTTTCGTGCCTGTATCCGGTTTGGTATTCTTTTCCGGTTTGGCATTTGTCTCCGGGGCAGCTGCATCGGACCTTGTATTCCCATCTGGAGTTTTCATGTCCTGTTTTGTATTGTTCTCCGCTGCGGCATCTGTGTCCGGCGTAGCTGTCTCAGGCTTTGCCTTGCCTTGTCCGCCGGTCTGCGGTTTTGCCGCATTGCAGTCGGAGGATAACTGTCCGATGACATCAGACAGATCGGAAGCGGATGTGACGGGCTTTACGATAATTTTTGCTGAACCGTTGCAGCCCTTTGCACCGTTTCCTACAACGTAGTACTTTGCGGAATTGCTGCAGGAGCCGTTGGCATTTGCGGAAGTATTTGCCGTCTTGCCGGCAGCGGCGGCACCTTGATCTGTGCAAAGGCTGCTGTCGCAATCGTTGTTGGTACAATCCGTATCGGTACAGTTTTTGCCGTCGTTATTACTGTATGTACACGGATTGTCTGTGCAGGTATTTCTGACACAGTCCTTACCGGAAGCCGTCTTGTCCGAAGCAGCGTCTGTGTTTGCCCGGTCACTTGCAGTTTTGAGATCAGATTCGGAGCCGGATAAGGAAGTCGGAGCAGAGGTATCTGCGTTT
>JAFUZE010000065.1 GCA_017476765.1 Lachnospiraceae bacterium | reverse complement strand
TGCCATCTCCACCGCCTCCTCGATACTGTCCGCCATCGTTACCTTCGGATGATAGCGGCTTACCTCCTTTGCGAGCTCATACGCATCCATTGCGCGTGGGTTGCCCGGTGTTTTGATTGTGATGATCTGCTCGGCGTACCGATAAGTGTGCTGAATGATTTTCTCATATTCCTTATCCTTCAACACTCCCATTATATAGATAATCTTCTTATTTGTAAAATAAAACCGTATCGAATCTGCCAGTTTTACCGCTGCCGCCTCGTTATGCGCTCCATCCGCAATAAATAACGGTCGCTTTGATATAACTTCGAAACGTCCCCGCCACTCTGTATTCCGAAGTCCGGCGTACACAGCCTTCTCCGGTATATCATATCCCAGATTCCTCAGCAGCTTAATCACTTCCAGTGAGAGCGCTGCATTCTCAATCTGATATGCCCCTGCCAGACCGATTTCACATTTTTGATATTCTTTATACGAAAATCTCTGTTTGTTAATTCCATATTTAATTTTTTTGATTTCTTCCGACTCAACGAATGTGAGTGCCGCATTTTTTTGTACACAGACCTTCCTTATGACCTTCAGCACGTCCTCACTCTGCATCTGACTGACGACCGGTCTTCCCTCCTTGATAATGCCGCATTTCTGATCAGCAATTTTCTCTAAGGTGTCACCCAGAAACGCCATGTGATCCATACTGATCGAGGAAAGCACGCTGACAATCGGCGTAGGAATGACATTCGTCGCATCCAGACTGCCTCCCAGCCCTGTCTCAAGCACAATAAAATCACAGTTGTTTTCCCAAAAATACAAGAACGAAAGTGCTGTTTCGATCTCAAACGGAGTCGGATGTTCGTATCCCTCGGAGATGATGCGCTCACAGACCTGTTTCGCTCTTGTCATATATCGGCACAGCGCATTCCACGGAATCATCCGTCCGCCAATCTGGATGCGTTCCCTGTATTCCATCACCGTCGGAGACAAATATCGACCGACCCGGTAACCAGCCTCCTTTAAGATGGTTGAAACAAAAGCAAGTGTGGAACCTTTTCCGTTCGTACCTGCGATGTGAATGATCGGCAGTCTCTCAAGCGGAATCTCCAAATATGCGCACAGACGTTTCATATTCTCCAGTCCGAGCACGCTGCCGTAGGCGCTGAGCGATTCTATGTAGTTTTCCGTCTGCCTTCTCGTCATGATCTCCTGCTGCTCCATGATCTCCCGCTCCTCCTGACGTCATTGTTCTGCGAAACTGTCCATTCTTACAGCTCAACTCTATTTGCAGAGCCGGCTTGCAGTACACCTTCTCACAGCAATGTCTGTTTTGTGTCTTTCTGTACAAATTTGTACAGCTTTCTGTATTTATGTTCCTGTATTTATGTTCCTGTATTTATATTTCTGTATTCATATTTCTGTATTCATATTTCTGTTTTTTTTGCTTCTGTAATTTTGAATTTTGTATAAACTTTAAGTTTTTGTCCAAAATAAAAATATGATTAAAAATTTCTTTACATGCGGCACGGTAGGCTGGTGCCTCGAAATCCTGTTTACAGCCTGTAACTCCATCAAAAAGAAAGACTACAAGCTCATGGGCAACACTTCCCTCTGGATGTTTCCCATCTACGGTATGGCAGCAACTCTCGCCCCCCTTTCACGCCTTTTAAAGAAGCAGTCGCTGATTCTGCGAGGCTCGGTTTACACAGTCTGCATCTTTGCGACTGAATTTTTGACCGGAAGCTTCCTGAAAAAGCGCGGACTCTGTCCGTGGAGCTACGAAAAGGCTAAGTACAATGTTGCCGGCGTCATCCGCTTAGATTATGCCCCTTTATGGTTCGGAACGGGACTTCTCTATGAATTCATCTTAACCGGTGCAAAGCAAAAGAAAACAACGGCAGCTTAAGCGAGTTGCCGTTGTCTGCTTTTCTCCTGACCGGATGCGGTTTCATTCCGATATCATTCATCAAGTGCCACATCTCCGCTTCCGATATCCAGCGTTGTGATGGTTCTTCTCTTGAGTCTTGCCTTTTCGGACTGTTCAAAAATGAAATCCTTGATCGCGCGTCCGTTGCGGATATGCGGCATGACCAACTTCTGATGCGTCGTATCACCGGTATAGCAGACCACTGTTGACAGCCCTAACATCCGCTCTGCCAATGTCGATTCCATCTTGACATCCTGAACCTTGTACATATAGCAGTCATCCTCCACGACCTTAAAAAAGCCTGCGCGAATCGTGATGACATCCTCCGTAATCGTAAACTTGGTAAAGGTCCACGGCAGACCAAAAAATAAAATCCGCTTCTTTTCTGTAAATTCCATACGCTTCTCTCTTTCTCTTCCCGTACATAACAGTTCTTTGCTGCTTGTTCCTCTTTAGTATACTGATTCTGTCTTGGCTCGTCAAGCAGTGCAATTTATGACCTGCTTTATTTAATTACGATTGCGGATCACTTTCCCCAAAAATATTTTTCGTTGAAAGGCGGAGCCACCTGTGCTATGATAAGAAGAAATGGGTACCGTCAAAGGAGGATTTTTTATGTTAGCACAGGAATGTATCAAAGGAAGAAGAAGTATTCGCAAATTTAAACCGGACGAAGTCAATCACGATGTCCTTGCATCGATCGTGGAAACAGCCTCCTACGCACCAAGCTGGAAGAATACACAGATCACCCGCTATGTAGCCGTGGAAAATCCGCTCAAAGACCGTATTGCAGAGGAATGTACAAACGGCTTTTCCCACAACATGAATATTATCAAAAATGCGCCGATGCTGATTGCTGTGACAATCATTAAAAACAGATGCGGTTTCGAGCGTGACGGCTCCTACACAACGAGACGCGGCGATTCCTGGCAGATGTTCGATGCCGGTATTGCCAGTGAAGCCTTTTGCCTTGCAGCCCATGATGCCGGACTCGGCACTGTTATTCTCGGAATCTTCGATGATGAGAAGGCGGCAGAGCTATTGGAGCTTCCGTCAGACCGCGAGGTCGTAACACTGATTCCAATCGGCTATGCAGATGAAACCCCTGATGCACCTAAGAGAAAAACGGTGGAGGATTTACTCACCTATAAATAATAAACCGGGCAGATCGTAAATGATTTCATTTATGACCTGCTCTTTTATCGAAATCATGCATCAAAAACGATTAAGAAACAAACGTCTATAAAACGATAGGACAGAGAGGAGTACAACCTATGAGACACCTGATGAATCCTCTTGATTTCACGGTAGAGGAACTGAATCAGCTATTTGATCTGGCAAATGACATTGAAAAAAATCCCGAAAAATACGCCCATATATGTGCAGGCAAAAAGCTTGCGACCTGCTTTTATGAGCCAAGCACCCGGACGCGCCTGAGCTTTGAGACGGCAATGTACAATCTCGGCGGCACCGTTTTGGGCTTTTCCGATGCGGCAAGCTCCTCCGCCTCAAAAGGCGAGAGTGTATCTGACACAATCCGTATCATTTCCTGCTACGCAGATATCTGTGCGATGCGCCACCCAAAGGAGGGCGCTCCGATGGTCGCAGCCGGCAAATCACGGATTCCGGTCATCAATGCAGGGGACGGAGGTCATCAGCATCCGACCCAGACGCTGACGGATTTACTCACGATCCGCTCCTTAAAGGGACGACTGAGTGACTTTACGATCGGTCTGTGCGGCGATTTGAAGTTCGGGCGCACGGTTCACTCTCTCATCAATGCGCTTGCCCGGTATGAAAACATCCGTTTCGTGTTCATCTCCCCTCCGGAGCTCAAGGTGCCCGACTATATCACCGAAATGCTCAAGGAAAAGGGAATTGCCTACGAGGAAGTGATTCGTCTGGAGGATTGCATTGCAAAGCTTGACCTGTTATATATGACACGCGTACAGCGGGAACGCTTCTTTAACGAAGAAGATTATGTGCGTCTGAAAGACTTCTATATTTTGGACAAGAGCAAAATGAATCTGGCAGGAAAGGACATGCTCGTGCTCCATCCACTGCCGCGCGTCAACGAAATTTCCGTTGAGGTGGATACAGATGAACGTGCTGCCTACTTCAAGCAGGTGCAGTACGGGGTTTACGTGCGCATGGCACTCATTCTGACCTTGCTCGAGCTAGCCTGCTGACACTCTAACGATCCATAATTACCCGGGAGGACTTTAAACATGTTAAACGTAGGAAAAATTGAAGAGGGCTTCGTCCTCGACCATATTCAGGCGGGAAAAAGCCTGTCGATCTATCATCATTTACAGCTTGATCAACTGGATTGTACCGTAGCGATCATCAAAAATGCCAGAAGCAATAAGATGGGAAAAAAAGATATCCTGAAGGTGGAATGTGACATTGATATGCTTGATCTGGATGTTCTCGCCTTCATCGATCACAACATCACGGTCAACGTGATTCAGGATGGGGAGATTGTAGATAAAAAGGAGCTCATCCTGCCGCAGGAAATCCGAAACATCATCAAGTGCAGAAACCCGAGATGTATCACCTCCATCGAGCAGGAGCTTCCGCATATTTTTGTGCTCACCGATCCGAAGAAGGAAATCTACCGTTGTAAATACTGCGAAGAAAAATACGGAGAGCGGATTTAGCGTTTCCGCTTATCTCCGCTCTCCCTACTTATGTTACTCGAACTCATCCACAACGTCCCACATGGATCTTGTGATAATGTAATTGTAAATCTCCGCCATCTCCTTCGGCGTACCGGGCATTCCCTGCGCAATCCACTGCAGGAGCACGAAGCCCATCGACTGCGCATAGTACATTGCCAGAAGCTGCGGGGTCAGCCACGGTTTCTTTGCCTTTCTTCCCTCCGTATTTTCCGAAAAGAATTCGAGCAGTACCTGCTGTAATTGCCCGTCCACGATCTGCTCAAAAGAATTCTGTCCCTGCATTTTGCTCAGCATGACGTAAAACTCCTTCTCCTTTTGCAGATTGGTAAAAATCAGCACTATCGCCTCATCGATCATATGATTTTGCAAAAGAGGCTTTGCCGGGGTCAAAATCTCATTCTGTATGATCTGTTCGACCACCTCGTACTTATCCTGAAAATGATGGTAAAAGGTCGGTCGGATAACACCTGCCTCATCGGTAATTTCCTTGATGGTTATTTTTTCGATCGGAGTTTTTAATGCCAGCTTTTTAAAGCTTTCCGTAAGCAGCTGTCCTACATCTGTCTTTGTTTGCATCCCTGACTGCTCCTATTTCTATCTTTACCGCTGTGCTACATAAAGCTGATCACTTCTTTTTGAGGAGCCTTTGCCGCCTCAACCGACACGGCATGAAGAACCGGTCCCTTGTCTCCATAGTCCTCAAAATATTCCTTCTCCACCTTAGCGGTCACGTTCACAAACGAGCGCTGCGCAAGCTCGGCTTCGCCCTCGTACTTGCACGCATAGCCCAGAAATGCGATATCCTCCTCACAACAGGTCATTGCCATTCTGCCCGGCACAAAATACCCCGCCGGAAACTTCGGCGGATGAAGCACCTGTCCTAAAAAGCGGACCGTCTTGCCGACATAGCGGTCCAGATTATCCAGAACGTCAATATACCAGACTCCGTACCCCTGCTCATCCAGTGTAATCACATCCGCATCGAGATCATACGGCAGATCCTCCTCCAGAGTGACGTTCATTTCACCCTTCTGATCCTCAAAAACAATCTCCGCCTGCTGATTGACCGCCTTTAGTCCCCGTTTCATACCGGCAATCTGCTGTTCCAGCCCATCACACCGGTTTACGATAATCAGCTCCGACTTGCGCACCATATCCGCAAGCATCGATTTCATGTTTGTAAAATACATGGAAAACGTAGAGCCGTCAATACAGGTAATCTGCTGTTCGATTTTCCAGTGCCACGGAAGCTTCAGCTTCTTTGCGCTCCACATTCCGTTGTATTCCACAATGATGCGCGCCGGCTTATATGATTTTTCCAGTTCGATCAGCTTTGCAGAGTTAAAATCCTTCTCCTCGTCAATCACCTCCATATGAGTCCGTGTCTTTTTCAAAAGCTCCGGATCATACTCCACTTCTCCCTCCTCACATACGATGAGCAGGGTCTTGTTCCGTGACTGAAAATAAGGCTGTGACAGTGTATATGTGATGAACTGGCTTTTTCCACTGTCCAAAAATCCGTTAATGAAATATACTGGTATCATATCTTCACCCTGTTTCCTTCATGAAAATAAACGTATGATGCTGAGGTCAAAAGCCCTTCGGGCATTTTCTGCATACCATATACAGCACTTTCAAATAAATTTGAGCACTGCATATGGTATGCAGAAAGGTGCTTGCGCACCTTTTGCCCCCAACATCAACTATACTAAGAGTTTGCCGTTTGAGGCTTGGTATCAAATTATGCAAATAGCTCTGCCAATTTGTCTTCCTTCAGTTCCGAGCCGATGACACAAATCTTTCCGGTATACTCGGCTGCGCCCTCGCGAATCTCGCTTTCTCCCGGAACGTAGTCAAAGTAAAGGAAGCTCTCTCCCTCGCTGTCTACGATTCCCTTTGCACGCAGCACATAGCCGTAGGTATCCTGATCTGCCAGCTTTGCAAGCAGATCATCAAGCTCCTGTTTGCTGTACTTGTGCGGGGTCTCCTTGCCCCAGCTCGTAAATACATCGTCTGCATGATGATGGTGGTGATCGTGATCATGGTCGTGATCATGACAGCCGCAGGTACAGTCCGGCCCGTGGTCATGATGATGCTCATGCTCCTCATGCTCGTGATCATGATGGTGCTCATGCTCCTCATGGTCATGATCGTGATGATGATGTTCATGCTCCTCATGGTCCCTCGCTGCCAGCACTTCCTGAAGCAGCTTTTGCTGAAAGTCCTCACAGCCCTCGATCGTCTCCAGAATCTTCGTTCCGTCAAGCTGCTCCCACGGAGTCGTAATGACTGCTGCTCCCTCGTTATGCTCTCGAATCAGGCTTAAGCTCTGCTCGATCTTATCCTCGCTCATCTGACCGGTTCTGCTCAAGATGATCGTTCCTGCATGCTCGATCTGATTTGCAAAAAATTCTCCAAAGTTTTTCAAATACGTTTTACATTTGCTTGCATCCACAACGGCAACGGCGCTGTTAAGCTTAACCTCCGTATGTGCAGCCACATCCTCAACTGCCTTCATCACATCGGACAGCTTGCCGACACCGGACGGCTCGATCAAGATACGATCCGGATGATACTGCTCCAGCACTTCCTTTAAGGATGTTCCGAAGTCACCGACCAGAGAACAGCAGATACAGCCCGAATTCATTTCCTTGATCTCAATACCTGCCTCCTTTAAGAAACCGCCGTCAATACCAATCTGTCCAAACTCGTTCTCAATCAGCACAACCTGCTCTCCGCTCAGTGCTTCCTTCAATAATTTCTTTATTAAAGTTGTCTTTCCGGCTCCTAAAAAGCCTGAAACAATGTCAATTTTTGTCATGTATTTCACCTTCCTAATCCTTTGATTTTTTTTCTGCGGACAATAGTATAGCACTTTTTTCAGAGAAAATCACGCAAATTTCTCCTGTTTATAATATCTTTATAAATTCGGCGAAGGAGCCTTTTCCACATACTCGGCATACTTATCATAGTCCGCCTGTCTGCATCGAAGCGTAATCCTGATTCCCTCCGCCGTATAGTCCGTACGCTCAATAACCGCCTGCTCCTTCAAATAGGAGAACACTTCACCCCGCGCAAAGGGAATACACATCCGGCACGACACATAGCCCTTTTGCGCCTGCCTCCGGATCTCCTCGATCAGCTCCTCCATCCCGATTCCCTGTTTTGCCGACATATAGATTCTCTGCCCTGCCACCTTCGGAATCCGGACATCGCACAAATCCGCCTTGTTATAGACATAAATTGCCGGAATATGGGCAGCGCCCAGTTCCCGGAGCGTTTCCTGCGTGACCTTCAGCTGCTCCTTATAGTATGGATCGTGATAGTCCACAACGAGTAAAATCAGATCCGCACGCTTCACTTCCTCGAGCGTAGACCGGAATGCCTTGACGAGATGATGCGGCAGCTTACTGATAAAACCTACCGTATCCGACAGAAGAAACGTGAAATTTTTATCTGCCCGAATCTTACGCACCGTTGTCTCGAGTGTTGCGAACAGCATGTCCTTTTCCAGCACCTTTTTCCCTTCTGCCATCTCACAGTGCGCAAGCATGCGGTTCATGAGCGTCGACTTTCCTGCATTGGTGTAGCCGACGAGTGCTACCTTCAGAATTCCCGATGCGTTGCGCTGCTTGCTCTGGGTCTCCCGCTCCCGTCCGACCTCCTTAAGCTCCTTTTGCAGCTCACTGATGCGATGCTCGATTTTTCGCCGATCCAACTCCAGCTTTTTCTCCCCGGCGCCTTTGTTGCTGACACCGCTGCCGCCGCCCTGACGGCTGAGCGCATCGTGCAGTCCTACAAGCCTCGGAAGCATATATTGCAGCCTTGCTACCTCAACCTGAAGCTTCGCCTCCCTTGTTTTCGCACGCCTTGAAAAGATTTCCAGAATGAGCGTTGTCCTGTCCAAAACCGGCTTGCCGACCGCTTTTTGCAGATTGCGCAGCTGCATCGGAGAGAGGGCATCGTCAAACACAACCAGATCGGCGTCCAGTGTATCCGCAAGCCGGCACACCTCCTCCACCTTGCCTGTTCCTATATAGAATGCCTTGTTGACCAGCTGCATATTCTGCTCGATCAGGGCAACGGGCTCCATCTCACAGGCAAGCGCAAGCGCTTTGAGTTCCTCCCTCGCCTGCTCCGTATCCGTATCCTCCTCCAAATGCACGAAAACCAACAACGCTCGTTCCATACACAATCCGTCTCCTCTCCTGCCGCTAACGGTAACCGTATTTTTCCTTTATGTACTGCGTAAACACTTCGCATCCAGCCGCATTTAAGTGGTCTGCATCCCCAAAATACGCATTGTCATAGCAGTAAAGACTCGGGTTGACCGTTACCTCCGGATACCTCTCTGCAAGTCCGAGCATATACTCCTTATAATGACTCTTAAACTCCGGCTGAAGAATCCCATAGGAAGTCTCATTCATCGGCAGCTGCTCCACAACGACCGCAATGCTCTCCCGGCTGCACAAGTCAAGGAGCTTATCCACATACGCATCGATGATGTCCGAAGAAACAAAATCCGTCTCGTGAGCCTCACCGTTCACCCCACTTGAATACGCCTCCGTCCCATAGAGCGTGTGCCCGCGATTTGCCTCCATCTCCGCATACTTGGCAAGTGTTCTTTGATGCCGGAACACAAAACCGGAATTTTTGAGTGCTGTCGCATATTTGTTCGGCATATAAAGCTCATACATATAGTATTCCGAAACATAATGATCCATTCGTATCCTGTCCGTTTTTTCATACTGCTTTGCATTTTCCATGATTTCAAAAAAGTCGCTTTTGCTCATATTATGAAAATACACCGTTCTTGTCCAGAGCGTGTCCACATCCATGTAATGCATCGGTGCGTAGGCGAGCAGAAGGGTCTTTGGCTTTTTATGATGTGCCAGATATTCCTTCAGGCTGTAGTAGCCTTCGATCGGTGTTGCCCCACCCAGCGCCAGATTGTAGGAGTGCGGCGATAAGACCTCCGGCACCAGCCCCGCTTTCGCTCTCGAATCTCCGAGTATGAGCAGCTCCGGCTCGTCACCGTTATCCCCGTTTTTGCCCAGACAATAATCCCGCTGCTGCCTGTACATTGCATACTCATCATCCATATAGTACATCTGGAAATGCGCACAGTACAGAGGAAGCAGGATAAAAAAAGGTAGGATAAGAACCGCTAATTTTTTGATGATCTGAAGTATTT
>JAFUZE010000064.1 GCA_017476765.1 Lachnospiraceae bacterium | reverse complement strand
TCGGTTTTATCTTCCGATCGTGCTCACAACGATCACCTACATCTCCTATTCTGCTTATTTCAGGGGAGAGAGCGCGGTTCCGCTTACGGGAGTTTCTTTTGTCGTGCTTGCACTGATCATTCATGTTGTTGATCGCTTAAGGAGGGGCTATGCAGAAGGTTGAGCGGCTCGATTATTTAAACGGAATTAAGGTACTGGCATTCTTAAGAGTGTTTCGTGTGCATTTTCTGAATATTTTTTATCCGGGCTTTTATTCGCTCGATCCGTCGGTGTTTCACACGAAGCACGGCGTGGAATACATGGTAGGTGCCACGCCGCTTAATCTGATCATTGCCGGCAAGTTCGGTGTCCGGCTGTTTCTGATCATCAGCGGATTTCTGGCGGCAAGGAGATTTTTTATGACAGGGGATGAAAAGGCTCTGTCCGAGGGAGCGGTTAAGAAGTATTTCCGCCTCGTATTTCCGATCGTGGCGGTCAATCTGCTCATTGCTCTGGCGATGTATGGGGGGCTTTATCACAATTACGAAGTGGCTGTGATCGCCGATTCGGTTGATTTGTTCGGAAATTACAACCGGTTTCCGCCCTCCGTGTGGGAAGCGCTGAGGGAAGCTTTTGTCGGCTGCTTTTTGACCGGAGCGAATGCTTACAACGGACCGATCTGGTTTATACAGATCGAGTTTCTCGGAACGCTGTTTGTGGCTGCCATTCTGGCACTGGTGGGCAGGAAAAAGGCCCGTTTTGTCGTCTACGCCGCCGTGTGCGTGATCTTTGTCCAGACGGATTTTCTGGCGGTTTTCGTGGGACTGCTTCTGGCGGAGATTTTTTATCATGATTACAAATGGGTGGCATGGTTAAAGGAGCAAAAAGCGCTTATGTGGGTTCTTCTTGCAGGCTGTCTGCTGGTGGCGACCTATCCGCCGATCGGAGATTTGAATGATCGTCTGGGAGGAACGGTTTATGCGCTGTTTCCGGCAAAGGTTATGCTGTACTACACGGCAGCGGGCGCAGGCTTTCTGTTTGCGGTATCTGCCCTGAAACCGGTGCAGAAGCTTTTGTCGATGCGGCTCTTTTCGTGGCTTTCGAAGATTTCATACTGTTTTTATCTGGTGCATTTTCCGATTCTCTGCACGGTTACAAGCATGCTGTTTCTGCGGCTGCACGGCAGGATGAATTATCATCTGAGTGTAGTTGTCTGCTATGTCATTACGTTTGCGCTTGTCATACTTGTGTCATATGTGATGCACCGGTTTGTTGAGAAGCCGGGAATCAGGCTGGCGGAGAAGCTGACAAAGAAGCTGTTGTGAGGAATGCCGTATTCAATGGCGCAATAGGGAAATTTCCAATAGGAGGCGGAGAGCGTGGAGCGAAAAGCATATGTCGATTTTGCCAAATGTCTGGCAATTTTCTTTGTGCTGTCTAATCACATAGGGCTGATTATTCCGGGCATCAGCTCCTTTGGCGGGATGTTCTATGTCCCGATTTTTTTTCTTTTGTCCGGATATACCTATCACTCGAAAAAGGAAAGTTATGTAAACTATGCAAGAAAAAAAGCAAAGCGGCTTCTGGTTCCGTATTTCGCTGCAAATTTGATTTATTTTGTCCTGTTTTTGGCAAAGGATTTCCTGACGCGTAGCATAGGGTCAGCGAGCTTTTTTCCTTTGCTCGGTATTTTATATTCGAGGTATAGCCTGTATCCTCCCTACCCGGAATTTCAGGACAAAAATCTGCTTTTCCTGACGATTCAAAACTCCCCGACTTGGTTTTTGACTGCGCTGTTTCTGACGTATCTGTTGTTTGAGGCAGCCGTGCGGATTGCGAAGAGATATCGCACAAAAAAGGCAGAGGTAGTATTGTTTGCTGTTTCAGCCGGATTGTGCCTGCTGCTTGGCACTGCGCTTCATTACGGATGTCCGGTTCTGCTTCCGTGGAGTCTGGAATGTATTCCGCTTTTTGTGCTGTACATGCTGGCAGGCTATCTGCTGCAAAGACAGGAAATCTGCCGGAAGATCTGGGAGAGCAGGGGAATTTTGCCATACCTTTATGTGCTGTCCCTGGGGGCGGTTGTATGGCTCGGTTACCGGTTCGGCGGCTCTGCGAACATATCGGTCGGAAATTTTGGAAGCTCTGTCATATTGGGGCTTCTAAACGGCATCACTTCCTCGATGCTTGTTCTGACCGTCAGCTATCGACTGAATGATGCTCTTCCGAAGGCAATGTGCATCGCCGGAAAGTATACGTTGCATCTTCTGTGCTATCATCTGCTTCTGTTTTTGCCGCTTGAGATATGCTGCAATCTGCTTTTTCCGGGCATGCTGCAGGAGCAGACAGTGACAGGTATGCTGCTTAAGCTGCTTATGGTCGTTGTGACAATGGCACTGCTTGTCCTTGCGGATCATAAACTGCTTCCGTGTCTGAAAAATAAGTACAAGAACCGGCAATTAAGAGTAAATCAACATTGAAGAGGAAATATATGAATGATTTAATGGCAGAAGGTAGGTTAAAACAAACTTTGCCGGATAAGCCGACAAGTAGGAATCAAAAGTATTTTTCGGTGTAACTATACCAGACAACTATGTAAGCGTGATATAGTTAATGGGATAGTTGTGGTACAGTTAATTGAAACTAGTTGTTTGTATCCGATTTGACATAGTAACCGTTATTAACACGGAACAGATAGGAGATGAAAATTTAGTGCAAAATTTAAAAGAAAAGGATTTGCTGACCCGCAGTAAAGAGGTTTTATGGGCATCTAACGTAAAGAAAATTCTCAGGCATGTCTATCGTGTCAGTATAGGTTTGCCTGTCATTTTTTTAGTTTTGGGAATTATTGTTATGTGGGCAGCAAATCTTCCTAAATATCCTTATCTGGAGATACAGGTGAATCATGTTTTGATGCTTGTTTATGTAGCTTTGCCCATGCTTGCAGGGGCTTGGGGGTTGCAGTCCTTAGAACGTGCAAAGCATTATACAGCCCGCCTCATAGGCAGTATTTTAGTGCAGGCGTTTTTGATTTTCTTTTCCCTTTTGTCTGCTGTCATTTTGTTTATGATCATGCCTCCGATTGAGTCGATGACAAAAGATGTGGACAACTATCTGGTTGTGGATTCTGATGTGGAACGATTTCGACCGGTATATGAAGCATTCTTTCCAAGCAGTGTTCCGGAACATTCCGACAAGGTAAGCTACATGTATAAATGTCAAAATGGCTTGCTCTCACAGGAAATTACAATCAAAGCATCCTGGCAGCTTCCGCAGGATGAGTATATCGCCTCAAAAGAAATCATGAAACAGGAGCATCAAGTAGAGGAGCAATCCGACCACAACTGGAAGGTTACTCTAAAGGGTGTCAGATATCCCGAAAAAGCGAATTTGAATATGATATATGATGATGAGACGCATACAATCACATATCTCTTTACCGTTGATAAAAATATTTAGGAAAACGTTGCTGAAATCAGTTTTTCCTTTGAACTATTTCTGATTGCATCAGTGACAGCAAAAAAATAAAATGTATTTCCCCAAGCCGGCATACTTGTGCTATACTTGCCCTAAGTACAAAACAGGAACAGGAAAGGAGAAACCTGTTATATGGCAAAACGAGATCAGCATCTCGATGCGGTCAAGGGCTTTGCGATATTAGTCGTTATGCTCGGGCATTGCATCGGGCGTAATCATATGAACGACCCCTATATAAACGAT
Organism: Lachnospiraceae bacterium; assembly: GCA_017476765.1. Lineage (GTDB taxonomy): Bacteria > Bacillota > Clostridia > Lachnospirales > Lachnospiraceae > JAFUZE01. The sequence goes on along the minus strand of JAFUZE010000064.1, from coordinate 27,933 downwards.
GCGATTATGGCTGTGCAGATGCCGCTCTTTATGATGGCGAGCGGATATGCCGGCGGTATGAGCAGAAGAGAAATTCTCTCTGGCAGGGAGTTTCTCTACGTGCAGAAAAAGCGTGTGATCTCGTATCTGCTGCCGTTTTTTTCGTGGGTCTTTGTTGTGAGCCTGTTCAGACCTCCGGGGCAGATGCAGAATCCCTTTGCGGAGTGCGTCAAGGTGCTGTTTCGCATCGACAGCGGGCTATGGTTTCTGATGACGCTGTTTCTCATTCAGCTTATCGTGATGCTGACAGAGCTGCTTGCAAACCGGATCGTGCTCCGCTTTCAAAAGCGTATCCGTGGCTTTTGCCATGCCGTTTTGTTTTTGGTGGGAATCGCAGTCGCTTATCTGCTTTGCGTTTTGTGGGCGCGGAGCGGCTCGACGTTTTTAGGACCTTCCTTTGTTGTGCAGTATCTTCCGTTTTACGTTACCGGCTACGTCGTAAGTGCTTATGTGAAAAGCCGGCTTTGGGAGGAAACCGGCAATGCGTCTGATGGGGAGGACAAGCCGGCAGAGCGTGTCCGCAAGTGGCTTAGGGAGCATGGAAACCGGCTTGTATGGTGTTTGTGGGGCGTCGCACTGATCGGCTTTCTGGTACTTGTCATCTGCTTTGATCTGCAGAGCAGGGAGAATATGATGCAGCTTCTGACGGTAATGTGCGCCTCCTTTATGGGAAGCTTTGTCTGCTTCTGGGGTGTGTATCACCTGCCCATCAGACACCGGTATGGACTGCAGTTTATCGGACTCTTTACGCTGGAAATCTACGCCCTGCATTTCCGGTTTGTGGATATGCTCGGATTTAAAGATTTGGGACTGTCGGTATACAGTCTGCAAGGACTTGGGGCGATTGTGGCAACCTTTCTTGTCATGAGCATTTTCAGCGGAATCATTATCTATTTTGTCAAAAAAATCCCGATTCTCGATCTATTGCTTTTCGGACGCAGATAGAGCAATCGCCTTATCCTGACACGATTCTGTAAGCAGCTTTCGGTGCTCTATATTACTCTCTCGGATGCCCTCGAAAAACGTCGGTTCTTGGTGTGCGTACTTTGCACACCTAGTACCGCTACGTTTTTCATGGAGTGCAAACGTGCTCCGAAGAGTAATATCGAGCATCGGAAGCGTACGGGAGACGAGACGCAGGATGAAGCAATTGCTCTTGAATGCGGATGCCGATTTAACGCTTTTTCAGCACTGCGTCCTTGTATTCCGTCCCTGAGACGAAAACGCATTCATAGGTGACATCTCCGTAGCGCACCGTATCTCCGACGTTTAGCTCCTCCTTTTCCACCCACAACAAAAGCTCCGGCGCATCCGGCACCATCTGCGGTGCATCAAAGCGAAGATGCTGCAGAGTTGCCTGCGGCATGCGGCTTTTGAACATGAGCCAGAGCGGATAATCATAGCCGTCTCCGGAAATGTTTACCCCGATGATAAGCGGCTCCTCGGACGGATGAAGCGTCTTGGTGCAGTCTGCCAGTTCCTCGTAGGTATCGTACCTTTTGTTGTGCGCAAAGTATCGTTCCAAGCGGTTCCTGCAGCCATCCGCAAGGTTATCGGCGGCAGGCTCCATGTTGTACGTCAGGCTTGGATAGCCGAGCAGCACTGCCAGTACGATAAGAAGGAGCAATGCGGCATGGCAGACCCATTTGCGGGCATGTGCCAGACAAAAGCCGAGAAGGTTTGCAATCATAAGCACCATCATTGCAAGCGCCGGATACATGAGCCTTGTACCCCACGGCTGCCAGCGGAGCAATGCCATGATAAAGCCGAGCGAGAGCCAGGCAGATATGCCGAAGCCGATCGTCAGTGCGGCGGATGAACCGCCCTTCTGTGCCGTGCCGCTTACCTGCTGACCGCTTACAGAGCCGCCCGTATGCTCATCAGAAGGACGGTCTGCATGCACGGCTTCCGTTTGAGAGGAAGGCGTCACCGACCCTCTGCGGGCGCCTGCGATACCGGCTGCAATGCGGACAGCGATACAGCCCAGCAGGATAACGCCGCAGACGAGGGACAGGTATGCGACAAGCGCACTCGGTGTCACATCGTGCGAATACATATTATCGCCGCGGTTCATATGCGTGATGAAGTCAAAGCCGTGAAAAGAGATCGCTTCGTTGTTGACCTCTACCTTCAGGAGCGCACCGGTGTGAATGGCAATCCGACAGATGAAGCCGTTGAGCGCATCGGAGAGATGCTGCGTCGTCAGCAGTGCGAAATTTTTCAGAATATTTACAAGGATATAGCGGACGTTTTTGGTGGCAACCATAATGTTTGAGCTCGCCGTTTCGGGCATGATTTTGCCGCTGGATATAGAATTGCGGATCAGAGATTCACTGATGACGGCAAGCATGGCAAGCAGAGCGGTTGCTCCCGCCTTGAGCAGTGAGAGCAGCGAATCCTTACGGCAAATCCGGACAACAAGAAGCCACGGCATAAACATGAGCATCGAGGCGCACACACTTGTCTTTGTAATGTAAGCAAGCCCGACCAGAATGCCGATGCAAAGGAGTCTGCGGATTTCCTCCCTGTCATAGCACAGCCTGTCCCGCTTGATGAACCAGAGAAAGTAATACAAAAACATCGCAAAGATGCTCGCTGCAAATAAATCGTTTTGTGTCGTGACGCTCTGCGAGATTGTCAGGGGCATCGTCAGAAAGAGAAAGACTGCCAAAACGGAGAATCTGCTGTCTGTATGCAAAAGCCTGGCGGATTTATAAAGAAAAGCAGCACATACCAGCATCGAGCAATACTGCAAAAGGTTGACAAAGCTGTCGCTTCCGGTCAAAAGCATCAGGTGCAGCAGATAATATTCAGCCAGTACAGGAGAGTAAAGCTGTCTGTCAATGTTTGTGACAAAATGGTTCACGCTTCTTTGGTCGATCCAGTGGGCAATGCGTGCAAGGTGATAGGTCATCGAATCATAATTCTGCGGAACGGTAAACAGCGCACCAATAAACAGAATCACGCATAAAAGCAGACAGAGCAGGAGCATCAGCTTTTCAATCAGAGTCCTGTCCTGTATGTGCCTGCGCCACAAAGCCTTCAGACTGCAGCGGCACTTTGGCAGGACAAGCCCGAACCTTGCCGTATAAGCGGTCACGGTGACGAACGTTACGAGCAGCCAGCTTACGAAAACGCCAAGCCTTGTACAGACATAAAAGAGACTGAGGAGATTCGTGATGACGAGCACCAGAACCGCAAAAAGAAGCAGGCTCCCGGCGAAAGCATCAAAGACATCCTCCTCATGTTTTTTCCACTGATAGATAAATAAAGCCATATAGGCAAGCAAAAGTACGAGTACCATTTCTTTTCTCCTCAAACAATAGAACAAATTTATAATCATGTTAGCAAAAGTGGGTGGATTTCGCAAGCAAATCCCGCATCACAGCAGGACAATCGCTGAACCCGGCGTCTCGTCTCATGTATGCTTCCTGTGCTCGATATGACTCTTCGGAGCAAGTTTTTTACAAACATGAGATTTGTGTGATTGAAATTATCACAAGAACACGATAGAATAGAGACAACATATGCTTGTCGGCACATATTTGATAAGAGGAGGTAAATACGTATGCTTCTACAGGAAAAGAAAGAGAGTGAAAAGAATAGAAACGGTTCCATCATAGATTCCGATATCTGGTTGACTGTCATGCAGGACGGATATGATTGCGTATTTGCCATTGATCAAAGCAGCAGACAGTGCGAATTTTTTCATATCGGAGAATGGATGGGAAATGTCCTCGGAGATGTAAAGACGGAATACGGCGATATTTGCAAGTGCATTTCGTTCACGCTGATCGAGGAGGAGCAGGAAGCATTCATCGACCAGTCGCATATTGAAACCGTGCTGAAGGAAATCGAGGAAAACGGCAGCTATGTGCGCACGGTGCATGTAGAGGGTGAGACGGGGAGAATTGCAAAGAATATCCGGATCAAGCGGCTTCCCGGGGAAAGCAGGCTTCTATGTGTGTGTGTTGACATATCAACTACACTGGATCACGACTGGCTTACGGATGAATTTGCACGGACCGGTTTTTTGGAACAGGCACGTCATATTCTGAAAGAACTCCCGGACGATGTGTCATGCTCTCTGGTCTATACGAATATCAAGGGATTTAAGGCGGTCAATGAGCTCTTTGGCAATCAGAGCGGCGATATGGTGATCTTTCAGGCGAGGGACATGCTTCGTGAATGGATGAAACCGCTTCTTCTGGGGCGTTTGGAGAGTGACCACTTTGTCATACTTGTGCGGGATGAGCTTCTAAGCGTGGAGAATATGGAGACGCTTTCCCACCAGACTTATAAAGAGGGAAACAAAGAATTGCATTTTGATATCCGATTGGGGATTTACCGGATTACGGACAAAAATGTTTCGATCAGTCACATGATTGACCGTGCAAAGCTTGCGGAAAATTCGATTCGAGACGATCAGAGAGAGATGTTTGCGTTTTATGATGATAAAGTGAGGGAAAACTATGTCAAACAGCGGGTACTCCTCTCCGATATGAGCGGTGCGCTCAAGGTAGGAGAATTCGAACCGTTTTACCAGCCGGTCGTTGATACGATGACAGGGGATATCGTCAGTGCGGAAGCGCTCGTGCGTTGGCAGCATCATGATATGGGAATGGTTTCTCCGGGTGATTTTATCCCGATTTTTGAAAATGACGGAAAGATTTCCATGATTGATCACTATATGATTAACCGGATTCTTGATTTTACAAAGGAACGTGACAAAGCGGAGAAAAAGGTTGTTCCCTGTGCGGTCAATCTTTCCCGGATTGATTTTTATGATCCGTATCTGATGGAGCATCTCATGAAGAGTTTTTCGGAAAGAAAAGACATCCCGCGGTTTATCCGGATTGAGGTGACGGAATCCGCGTATGCGGATTTGGAAAAGAATGCGATGAGCTATCTTTACGAAATGAAGAATCTCGGTATTCAGATTTTGCTCGACGATTTCGGGAGCGGCATGTCCTCGCTTTCGACGCTGGAAAGCTTTATGTTTGATATCGTAAAACTGGACATGGGCTTTATCCGAAAGGTCGGGGTAAGTAAAAAAGCGGAAGCGATCATTGAATCGACGATCAAGCTTTCCCATGCACTCGGTGCGAAGGTGACGGCGGAAGGTGTTGAGACAAAGGAGCAGCTTGAGTTTCTTCGCACAAACGGCTGCGATTATATTCAGGGCTATTATTTTTATAAGCCGGTGCCGGAGAAGGAGTTTGCGAAGATTTTGGACAGCACGGATGCTGCAATCATTTCTGCCGCCAGATAAAAGGCGAACGATTCGTCAAAAAATGAGGCGGCATAGGAGAGTGTTATGAAAAAGAAACATATTCTGTGTGCTGCAGCCGCGCTTGTCTGCTGGCTTGTCACGTTTTATACCGATACGAAAATTTTTACCGGCGAGCCGCTCAATATGAACTGCCTGCCGATTGACACGCGGATGGCGCCGGTCATGCATCTGCTCACCAAGTGCCTTGTGCTGCTCGTGTTATTCGGCATCGCGGAATTTTTGACATATGCATGGCGGCACAAAAAAACGCTGCTTTTGCCGTTTGGCGTATTTTTTCTCGTATACGGCATCGGGCTTCTCATCACCTATCCGGGCTATTTTATGAGCGATGACCCGATTCTGTTCGGCTATGCGACCAGATATTATCCGGTGTACTGGCATCATTATCTGACCTCCCTGTATTATATGGTGGGCATGAGCCTCCTGCCTGCCTCTGCAGGACCGGTCTTTCTGAACGATTTGAGTTATGCCCTTGTCTATGCCTATATTTTTCATAGGGGCTGTGAGCGCTATCAAACAAAGGGGAAATGGGTGCTTGCCCTTTTGGCATGTATGCCTGCGACGCTTCTGGGGGCGCTGATGTGCTTTCGGCCTGCGCTGTACGCACCGTTTTTCGTCCTTTATTTTGCCGTGCTCTTTTTTGATTACAAGGGACATGCGGCGCTTGGCAGAGGAAAGCTGTTTCTTCTGCTGCTTTTAACGGTCGTCCTGTGCCAGTGGAGAAGCGAGGGGCTCGTGCTGGTCGTATTTGCGCCGTTTCTCCTTTGCATCGCATATCGCAAATCACCGTTTGAAAAGCAGAACGGAAAGCGGAGGCTGAACCGGAAACGGACAGGCAGGATGCTGGCGGGTGCCGGCGTTTTTCTTGTGCTGTATATTGTCATCAATCTGCCGCAGTCAATCGGAATGGACACCTATTACGGCAGTGACTATCTGATCATCTCCACAACAAGACCGCTCTCCGTCATTGTCCACAGGGAGCAGACCTACGAGGGAGCAGAGGAGGATCTGGCAAATATCAGTGCTGTCACGGAATACGGCTATCTGCACAATGATTCGCTCTCCTGCAGCGCATATAACCGCTACAATACAGACCACAATGAAGGGCGGTACACGCAGACCGGAACCGATGCGCAGACACAGAAGGCATATCTTCGCAGTGCTGCCAGACTGCTCCTTCACAATCTCGATCTGTATTTCGGGGAGAGAGTACAGCTGTTTTTGGTAACGAACGGATTTTTTTATTACCCGGGGGAGCTGGTGCTGAATTTAAAGCCTGTCGTGGCAACGGATTTTCATTTGTATGAGCATGACAGGGATTACGGCTTTGAGATGCTCGAGGCGTACAAGCGGGTTCCGCTATATGCAGATGAGACGTATGCGATGTTTCTCTTTGACTTTGGAGGTGAGGCGTACATTCCGTGCCTTCTGCTTGCACTCGTGCTTCTGACAGGGAGCCTGATCAAGAGGAAGTGGCTCTGGACGACAGCTCTTTTATCGCTGTTTGCAAGGGAAGCGGTGATTTTTTTAAGTGCGCCGGCATCGTTTATCCAGTACAGCTATCCGATGATGTTTGCGACGCTGTTTCTTGCGATGCTTGCTTTGCTTGAGTGGCTTGATGAAAGACGTTTGCGGAGTTTCACCTTCGATATGAGTCGATACATCCTTTTCAGGACGGAAACGGACGAACCGGAAGGCTGATCATTTTTCGTGAATATGTGAAATATAATATTTTTCCGCTAATTATAGAGGATAAGAACAGAAAGAATTATGTAGAAGCATTTTTTCGTTATCGCAAGAAGGCTTCTTTGGATGAAATGTTCGAATTATTTGAAATGGAGCAGCAGGAATATCTTCGGCATTGTGAATACTTTTATAATAACCGATTGACGGATGACAGGATGGAGCACTCTATGAAAAAAGTATTAGGTATCGTCAGCACCAATTACCATCTGCTTGTATTTTTGTTTTTAAAGGAGACCGTTTTAAAAGAATATGACCAGATCGATCTGGCGGTGACGGACAAGACTCCGTACATGGAAGAGTTGTTTGAAAGAGGAGCTTTTGCGCCGTACTTTACAAACGTTTACTTTGCGGACGGACGCAAAATCAAAAACCCGTATAAGAATGCATTTGTCACGCTCTTTGAGAGCTTCATTTACAACGCAACGACCAGACAGATCGTGACAAGGCAGAAGCTGCGCAAGGAGGACACGGCACTGCAGACGGAAAAACAAACCGGAGAGCTTGAGACTCTGTTTCCGTGCAGGCTCGATACCTATGATGATGTATTCTTTGCTTCGCCGGGCATGCCCGATGAGATTGTCAAGGAGCTTGGTAAGACGCTGATTAAACAGAATAAGAGGGTGCGCTTTCACCGATTTGAGGACGGATTTGCCAGCTACACGAAAAGCCCGGAGCATCTGGTCAGCACACCGCTTGGACGAAAGCTCTACCGTCTTATTTTGGGGTTTGACTCATCGAAGCAGGAAAAGGAGCTGTATCTGTTTGAACCGTACCTTGCCGAGGCGGACGTGCAGTTTGAGAAAATAAAAATCGAGAAGGGCAGCAGGGAGATGGAGGCAGTGACAAAACAGGCGCGCCGAATCCTGCAGTTTGAAAGCCGGGCATTTGAGGAGAAGTATGTCTTTTTGGGACAGGGAACGGAAAATGTGACGAAAAATCCGGAGACATACAGGCGGCTTCCGTTGGAGATCATGCATCAGGTCGGCTATGACAATATGGTTATAAAGCCTCATCCGCGCGGAACACACGATGATTTCCACGGACAGATCAAGGTGTATCGGGACGACTGCCCGTTTGAGCTGGCGGTCGCCGGCGGGGCGATGGAGGGTAAGACGCTGATTTCTTACTACTCGACGGCGTGTGTTTCCGCCAAGCTTTTGTTTAACAGCAGCTGCAGAATTATATTTTTGACAAAGCTGGCAGGAGATTCGTTTAACGAAAAGTGCGATTATGAGGAGTACTTTGACAAGGTCACGAAAATTTTTGACAATGTCTACATTCCGGAGAGCCGGGAAGAGTTGTTCGCACTGCTCGGGGAATCGTAAGCGGAAAGCAGATTTTGCTTAAGTCGGAATAAGTCAGCGCCTTGAGATATGTCCGCACACAGAACTGTGTTCCATGCACGGAACCGCTACGACCGGCGCAGCCGCTTGGCAAGGAAATCCGCAAGCAGCAGTCTCTCCCGCTTGCCGAACAGGAGAAAGAAATTGAGCGCAGCACCGACAATGCCGCAGACGATCACACAGGCGAGGAGCATCATCCAGCCTGTAGCCGGCATGATCTGATGGATACCGCAAAAGATACCGATCATTGCTGCACTGACCGCGATATAGCGGAGGATGACCGGATAGAAGGAGCGCTTCTTTAAATTGAGGCAGTGGGCAGCGTACATCGGTGTGAACGTCATGTTTTTGATAATGCCGAGCACGGTGGACGTGCCGACGATCACATAAGGACCGTACTTGGAACGGTCAGGCATGACGAGCAGCAGGCTGACGACGATGCCCACAGATAAAATTCCCATAAAAAGCGTCACAAAGGAATTCCATTTCAGTTTATTCACAACCGTATAGACGTTGAACAACGGACTGATGGCGCCTCCGACGATCGTGCCGAACATCGCAAGGATGGACAGAAGGTAGATGGTGTGCACCTCCTCCGGCGTGAGGGTTCTAAGCCAGAGCGCATAAAAGTCGAGACCGAACGCAATCATAAATGCGAGAGGAATGTTGGCAAAAAAGCCGGTTACCTTCATTGCGGAATTTAAGTCCGCAACCAGCTCGTCTTTGTTGTCTTTGGCAAAGCTGATCGTCAGGGACGGTGTGAAAACTGCGGAGACTGCCTCATAGAGTGCGTTGATTGCCGTGATAACCTCTTTGGAAGTTCCCACATAGCCAAATTCGCTGCGGCCGATCATTTTGTTCGCAATGAGGGAATCGAGATAGTTTGTCAGCACCTGCCCCGTGCGCATGACCGTATTCCAGATGCCGGCAGACAAAATCTCAATAATCCTGCGCAGGTTGAAATAGCTGCGGCTGATTTTAATCTGCGGCAGCAGCTTTTTGGTATAATGCATGTAAAACAGCCAGAGATAAACCGAGGCTGCCAGCGTGGCAAGTCCCATATAGTACATTTTGACCGGAAGCAGCCAAAACGCCAGAACTAAAAGTGCTGCCCGAAGAATCTGGGATTCGATCGTGCGCAGTGCCGTTAAATCCAGACGGTTCGTCGCAAAGGTTGCGGTCGAAAATGTCGTCGAGATGATCGTCACCATAAAGTTTACAAAGTTTGCGGCAAAGAGCAGCTTGACATCTGAGGTAAGCGTCGGGTCGATGTTGATCAGCCGGTCTAGGTAATGCACAACAAAAAATACCGGAATTGCGAGAAATGCGACAATTCCAATGTTGCAGTACAGGATGGAATTGAAATATTCGTTTGCACCCTGCTCGTCCTTCTGATGAAGCTTGATTGTGATAAATCGTCCGCCCATCGAGTTGAGGGCGGTCGCGGCGATGGCAGCGTAGTTGACGAACTGGGTCGCAAGCTCTAAGTAGCCGCCGCCCTGCGCGCCGGTCTCCGCAATGATGATCGGACTTAACACAAAGCTGATTCCGGTGCTCACCAGACACGATACGAGGCTGGCGATGATATTGATAATCACTTGTTTGTTTTTGCTTGCTTCTGACATAGGTACTCCTTTTGGGTTACTGTTTCCTTCCGAATCATGTAAGCCTGCTTCCATAAGCAAGGATAAATACCTGCCGTGATATGGCAGTAACCAAAAAACAATATAGCAGAAGCATATATAATTTACAAGTATCGTGAACGAATTAAATTCGTTTGTTATTACATAGAAAAATGCCAACATAATTACTGACGATGATGCTAATGCCGGCAACGTCTGAAATTTGTTTGACTACTTTTCGCTACAATGATAGAATGTATGTAATCAGCGGTGCGGGAGGAAGACGGGAAAGCCGTCGCGTGCTGGCGCATGGCTGAAAGTGTGAAACAGGATAGGAAGATTTCGGAATATGAAGATTATGCCTAACCGCCTTGACCGCGGTTTTACGATGTACCAGAAGGAATTTGAAGACAAGGCAGTTCAGGTGCTGCGTTCCGGCTGGTACGTTCTCGGTAGCGAAGTGAAGAGCTTTGAGGAGGAATTTGCCTCCTATATCGGAAGTAAATATTGTGTCGGAGTTGCCAGCGGACTTGATGCTCTGATTCTGGCGTTTCGTGCACTCGGCATCGGAGAGGGTGATGAGGTCTTAGTGCAGGCAAATACCTACATTGCCTCGGTCATGGGCATCACGATCAACGGGGCGACGCCGGTATTCATCGAGCCTGACGAGCAGTACGGCATCGATGCGTCGAAGCTTGAGGCTGCCGTCACAGGCAGAACGAAGGCAGTGCTTGCGGTGCATTTGTACGGGCAGGCATGTCAGATGGATGAAATTACCCGCATTTGTAAAAAATATAACCTGAAGCTCGTGGAGGACTGTGCGCAGTCGCACGGGTCTGAATTCGGAGGGCAGATGACCGGTACATTCGGGGATATCGGATGCTTTTCCTTTTATCCGTCCAAGCATCTCGGGGCATTCGGAGACGGCGGTGCCATCGTGACAGACCGGAAGGAACTGGCTGATGCGGTAAGGGTGCTCCGCAACTATGGCAGTGAGAAGCGCTATTACAATCAGGTGGTCGGAGTCAATTCCCGTCTCGATGAGATGCAGGCAGGGCTTTTGCGAGTAAGGTTAAGCCATATAGATGAACTCACACAGGATAAAAGAAGGATTGCCGCACGCTATATGCGGGAGCTTGCAAATCCTTATTTTGAGCTGCCTCTGATGCGCGAGGGGGCGACCCATATCTGGCATCAGTTCGTCATCCGGTCGCGGTACAGACAGCAGCTGATCGAATATTTGGACAAGCTGGAAATCGGCACGATCATCCATTACCCGATTCCACCGCATTTGTCGGAGGCATATGCATACCTCGGCTATCAGAAGGGCGCATTCGGGATTACGGAACGATATGCGGATCAGGTGCTCTCGATTCCGATGTACAACGGAATGACCGATCAGGAGCAGGACTATGTTATCGAAGCCCTGAACCGATTCAAGCCGGAAACAGTATAGACATACAGAATAGAATCGATAAAAGAAAAAAGCCGGTAAAGAGGACATGCGGAATCGGCATCCGATCATAGACAGATTACAGACTGCGAGGATATCATGAAGCTGGAAGAACAATACAGAATCATAGAATTTAATGAATATGGTGATGAGCGGGGAAGCCTTGTCGTTGCCGAGGGCAGCGGAAAGGATATCCCTTTTGAGATAAAACGCGTATTTTATATGTATGGCTCCGACCCGACCGTCGTGCGCGGGCAGCATGCGAACCGCAAGACACAGTTTGTGCTGATCAATGTCAGCGGGACGAGCAGGGTGCGTGTTACGAACGGTGAGGAGGAAGAGATTATCGAACTGAACCGACCGCGTATGGGATTGTATCTTGGCACGATGCTCTGGAAGGATATGTACGATTTTTCGCCGGATTCCGTTCTCCTTGTCCTTGCGAGCGAGCATTACGACGGGGAAGAATACATCCGAGACTATGAGGAATACTTAAAGGAAATCAGAAATGAGTAGAATATCGATAGTAGTACCTGTATATTATAATTCAGATACTTTGATGCTCCTCTACGAAGATATGAAGAGCAAAATTCTCTCCGAGCTGGGAGATTACGAGATTGTTTTTGTGGACGACGGGTCTTTGGACAATTCCTGGGAGATCATGAACGAGATCCGTGAGATGGATGAGAATGTCAAGTGTGTCAAGCTGTCACGCAATTTTGGAGAGCATGCGGCGCTTCTTGCAGGGCTTTCCGAGTGCACCGGCGACTGTGCGGTGACCAAGCAGGCAGATCTGCAGGAGGATTCGGAGATCATTCTGCGCATGTATGACAGCTGGAAAAAGGGAAATAAGGTTGTGCTTGCCGTCCGCTCGGAGCGGGATGAGAATGCGGTCAAGAAATTTTTTGCGAGCCTGTATTACAAAATCATTCACAGGCTTGTGCAGGATAAGATGCCGGAGGGCGGCTGCGACTGCTATCTGATCGACAGACAGGTCATAAAGGTGCTGGAGCTTTTGGATGAGAAAAATTCTTCTCTGACGCTGCAGGTGCTCTGGGCAGGCTTTCAGACGGAGCACATCTATTTCCACAGAAGGGACAGGGAGATCGGGAAATCCCGCTGGACGCTTGCCAAGAAGGTCAAGCTGGCGATGGATTCGATGATGAGCTTCTCCTACTTCCCGATTCGCTTTATGTCGACGGTCGGCGTGTTGTTTGCCGTGTTTGCCCTGATTATGGCTGTGGAGGTGATTGTCGAAAAATTTACGGTAGGAACTCCGATTCTCGGATGGGCATCGCTGATGTGCATCGTGCTGTTTGGCTTCGGGCTGCTGATGCTGATGATGGGAATTTTAGGTGAATATGTTTGGAGAGCATTGGACGCGTCGAGAAACCGTCCGCCATTTTTAATTGATGAGGTGAAAGGAAGTGCGAAAGAACAAAATGAGCAGAAACAATGACAGGAAACACGTAAAAAGCAAGCCGCTTTTTAGACGCACAGCGGCACTGCTGTTGGCAGTATCGCTTGTTGCGACAAGCGGAGCCGGGACGGATGTGTCTGCGGCAAAAAAGAAGGACTCTGCCAAGACAAGCAAGCTGCATCTGGAATATTCCTTCGGGACACCGTCCTTTGAGGCGGCATCCTACGGATATCAGGTGCTTTTGGATGATGCAGCGGGTCTGAATGAGGCAGGTATGCCGGATCTGCCGTCCAAGACGGTCTCCTTCCTGCTGCCGAAGGGAAAGACGGTAAAGAATGTCAAGGTATCAAAGAGCGGCACAAAGACCTACACGGATATGCTGATCGCACCATCTACAAGCCTTGCGAAGGTGACCGTGGCAGACGAAGCCGGAGATGATGCATGGAGCCGGATACAGCAGGAAAACGAAGCAACATATGAGGCGGATACCGTCAGTGACAATACCGCTTCCTCTGACGGACAGAGCGATTCCGAGCCGCAGGAGGAGCAGACAGACGCAGACGAGAGCACAGCTGCCGATGAGCAGCAGCAGAGCGAAGGTACGGCGGGCGATGGGACGCTGCTCTCGGAGGAGACGGATGAGAATCCGGAGGGTGTCAGCTTTGACGGCGATGCGCAGGAGGATGCGCAGGAAGAGCTTGACAATGCAGGTAAGAAAGAGAAGTTAAAGACAAAGATTATTACGGATACGATCGATTTTACCGATTCAAGCATTTTTAACCAGAGCGTGTATACAGGAGCCTCCGTCTATCCGGCATCCGCTGTGTCGGAGGGAAGTGTGCAGACGGTCAGAGGCTTTTCGGTTTATACCGTGACGCTTTATCCGATGTGCTATTCGGGAACGACGCTGACCTACAACGAGAAGATGTCGCTTGATATCACGTTTGAGGCGGACGATGACAAGGCGGAATACATACCGACCGAGGCGGATCTGGATTTCCTCGGGGATGATGTGGATATCAGTCAGTTCAAAAGCACTTATTTTAGCACCGCATCTTCGACTAAGACAAAGACCGGGACGACGATTGCCGGAAAAGGACAGATCGACTATATCATCATCACGAACAAGGCGCTGTCCAAGACATTCCAGCAGCTTGCGGACTACAAGGCATCGAAGGGGCTTCGCACAGCGGTCGTGACGACAGAGAAAATTTATAAAAAATATAAAGGCTATGACAAGCCGGAAAAAATCCGTAATTTCATCAAGGATGCCTACAGCAAGAACCGTGTGAAATATGTGCTGCTTGGCGGCGATGGCGATGACAAGGCGAAGAGCTCGAAGGCAATCGTTCCGACAAGGCTGCTCTACTGCAAGGCAGTTTCATCGGGGGAAAAACCGACGTACATTGCGTCCGATCTGTATTACAGCTGTCTGGACGGAACATATGACAACAACAAAAATCATAAGTACGGAGAGGAAAAGGACGGTAAAGGCGGCAAGGATGTCGACCTGAAGGCGGATGTCTATGTCGGACGCGCGCCGGTAGACAACAAGCAGGAGGCACAGAACTTTATCACAAAGACGATCAATTATGAGACGAGGGAGAAATCTGCTAAAGCGCTCATGATCGGAGAGCGGCTCGACGGAAATATCAGCTGCTCGGTAGAGCTCGCTTCACAGCTGCAAAATACAGTCGATGCGGATACGCTCACAAACACAATCCGCAGACTGCGCGATGAAAAGCTGAAACCGGAATATGTTTCTCTTTATTACGATGCCAACGATTTTGTGAAAGCGGTTTATCTTGATAACCTGAGCCTGCTCGGTGAGACGGTGTCCCTCTTGACGGAGTATGAGCCGGTCATTGAGGAATATGTGCAGACCGGAACCACGAGCCGGACACTGCAGGCAGAAGATATTTCTATTCTGCAGGACTACTGCAAAAGGTTCGGAAATGCCATTGCGGACAGCTCCAGGGCATATGACCGGAAGCAGAAGTTGGTCGAGGAGCTGAACCGGTTTGCAAAATATGTGGGGGACTGCGAGGGAATGACCTATGCGGAGATGTTTGAAAACAGCTATCTGTGCCGCGCCGAATCCGATTTTGTCGATGCAGCGGAATTTGAGAAGCTGGATTCCATCTACGGTAAGACCTACAAGGAGGAAATCCGCAAGGGCTCGAAGGCAAACAATATGAAGACGAAAAAGATTCCTTCCAAGTACAAGGTAGAGACGCTCTACGATATGGATCAGGAAAGCGGCAGCTGGACAACAGAGCAGCTGCTTGAGAAGCTGAACGCTTCGCCGGAGATGATCAATCACTTAGGGCATGCAAATGTGGACAGTGTCATGAGATTGTCCGTCAGTGAAATCAAAGCGCTGAAGAATGAGAGGGCCTTCTTCTTCTACAGTCAGGGCTGCTATGACGGCTCGTTTGACAACTGCAATACGAGCGGAAAATACAGCAAGGACGACTGTGCTGCGGAGGAGCTTTTGGTAGCAAGCCCGACCTCGGGTGCGTTTGCCTGCGTCGTCAATTCCAGATATGGCTGGTACAACAGCGATCCGAGCAGTACAAAGGGACCGTCCCAGATTTTTGACCGGTTGTTCTGGCATCAGGCGATGTACGGTAAGGATAAGAGTCTCGGCGCAATCCTTGCAAAATCGAGGGAAAACAAGAGCGTGACAGGCAACCTCAAGGACAGTACCTACGGTGCGGTTCTCCGCTACTGCTATTATGAGCTGAACCTGCTCGGTGATCCGGAGACAAAGCTTCAGGATCTGAATGAACCATGTCTGGCTCAGACGACCTTGAAAGTAAAAAGAAGCGGTGCTGCGAGCAGCTTAAGCTGGACTAAGGTATCCGGTGTCAGCACCTATATCATCTACCGCTCGGACAGCAAAAACGGAACCTACACAAAGATCGGAACCGCAAAGGGAACATCCTATACAGACAGTACGGCGCAGAAGGGAACAACCTACTTCTACAAGGTGGCTGCTTACAAGAAGGTATCCGGAAAGAAATACTACCGTTACTCCAAGCCGGTAAAGGCTGCGAAGTAAGGAGGTGCGGCATATCGGTCGTCACCATTTCCTTCGGTACTGATGGGGGGTCATACCCTCGGACTTTTTGAAAACCTTAATAAAATATCCCGCATCGGAAAAACCGCACCGCCGGCTGATCGTATCGACAGCGTCCTGCGAAAAGCGGAGCAGATTTTTGGCTTCAGACAGTCTCTTTTGCAGCAGATAGCTTCCGACGGTGACTCCATAGATGCGCTTAAACTCCCTTGACAAGTGAAATTTGCTGATAAAAAACAGCGAAGAAAGCTCGTCAAGGGAGATGTTTTTTGCATATGATGCGTCAAGATAACTGCGCACCTGACTGAGCTTGCCGCGGGTCGAGTCTGTCCCGGGGGTGCCCATTTCCTGTCTGGTGAACAGCAAAAACAAAAGATCGGTCAGATATTTGTGGCAGCTGATTTCCGTACAGGAGTCCTGTCTCGACTGTGCCTCATAGATTGCGTTGAGGATGTCGAGAAATTCGGAAATCTCGCCGGGGTGAAATAATTGCTCCCGATTCTGGTCAATATAATTCTTATAAAAATCGTCCATCTGTTTCCCGTAAAAATGCACCCAAGACAGCTCCCACGGATGTTCGAGACTGCTCTCGTGTGCATACGGCTCCCTGCAGTTTAGAAAGATGCAGTCTCCTGCCACGAGTGTCCGTTTCTCCCCCCGATAATGAAGTGTTCCGCTTCCGCTCGTGACGACGAAGAACAAAAAGGAGGACAGATTGTCACGTCTGGAGATGTGGGGCGAGAGACTTTGCAGGCTTCCGACCTCCTGTACAAACAAATAATGGTCCCGCGCAAATGCCGATGGAGTAGCAATAATTCGGTTAGATTGTGATGATGCCATAGTATAACCTCGCAAATATTCTTAGTTTTTGGGCAAATTATGAATAGCAATATTATACTATTTTGAGGCAAAATTGTCCATTGTATTTGAGGCAGGGCTTTAGTAAAGTTAGAATGATTATTGCAATTCAAGAATTATCAGCTGGACGCTGCCCCGTCAAATAGAGATGCTGTGGCAGCTGTATATCAGCGAAAGAGAGAAATAAGTAGTTGCGAAACATTTTAAGACCCGGACGGATATGTACAAAAAAACGAAAGTAGCGCTCAAGCGGTGGCTGAGCCGCCCTCGTTTTCATTATTTTGTACATATCCTGGTATCGGAGAAGGAAGTTTTGCAATCATCTGGAAAAAAGGAGAGGTATTATGCATCAGGTTGCACTTATCACAGGTATTACAGGTCAGGATGGCTCTTATCTGGCGGAGTTTTTGCTGGAAAAGGGCTATGAGGTTCATGGTCTGATCCGCAGGCACAGCATCAGCAACACGGCACGGATCGATCATCTGATTCGTTCCAATTACTATAAAGTCAAATTTTTCCTGCATTTTGCAGATACAACGGATTCCAGCAATTTAATGCGCCTGATCGGGGAAATCAAGCCGACCGAGGTCTACAATCTGGCAGCGCAGTCCCATGTGGGCGTTTCCTTCGAGGTGCCTGAGTACACTGCGGATGCGACCGGTGTCAGCACGCTCAAGCTGCTCGAGGCAATCCGTGTCAACGGTGGTAACTGCCGCTTTTATCAGGCATCGACCTCGGAGCTGTTTGGCGGTATTCCGGAGACGGCACCGCAGAGTGAAACGACCCCGTTTTATCCGAAAAGTCCGTATGGGGTGGCAAAGCTCTACTCCTATTGGATTACGGTCAATTACAGGGAATCCTACAACCTCTTTGCCTGCAACGGCATTTTGTTCAACCATGAATCCCCGAGGCGCGGAGAGAATTTCGTGACCCGCAAGATCACGCTTGCCATCGCAAATATACTCGCAGGAAAACAGGAGAAGCTGTCTCTCGGCAACATGGATGCAAAGCGCGACTGGGGCTTTGCGGGGGACTATGTCAAGGGCATGTGGAGCATGCTGCAAAACGATGTGCCGGGTGATTTTGTGCTAGCAACAAACGAGACGCATACGGTCCGGCAGTTTGTCGAGGAGGCGTTTGATGTGCTCGGCATTACGGTGCGCTGGGAAGGAAAAGGTGTGGATGAGAAAGGGTACGATGCAAAGACCGGCAGGCTGCTTGTCGATGTCAATCCGGAATTTTACCGCCCGGCGGAGGTGGAATTTTTATGGGGCGATTCGTCCAAGGCGGAGCGGGAGCTTAACTGGAAGCGGGAAGTAGACTTTAAGGGTCTGGTTGAAATGATGGTTCGGGCAGACTTTGAGAAGATAAACGGTAAGACGGTAGAACGGTTTAAGGAGGAGAATTGTTCAAATGAATAAGACGGATAAAATTTATGTGGCGGGACATCGCGGACTTGTCGGAAGCGCAATCGTCAGGAGCTTAAAAAGACAAGGATATACGAATATAATCGGAAGAACGCATAAGGAGCTGGATCTGACGAATCAGGCGGCGGTGACGGAATTTTTTGACACAGAGAGACCGGATATCGTTGTGCTCGCCGCGGCAAAGGTCGGCGGCATCCATGCCAACAATACGACACCTGCCGAGTTTGCCTATGAGAATATGCAGATTCAGTGCAACGTCATCAAATGCTGCCACGACAGCAAGGTAAAAAAGCTTCTGTTTTTGGGAAGCACTTGTATTTACCCGAAGCTGGCACCGCAGCCGATTCCGGAGGATGCACTTCTGACAGGCCCGCTGGAGCCGACGAACGAGGCATATGCGATTGCCAAGATTGCGGGACTGGAGATGTGTAAATTTTATAAGAGACAGTACGGTGACGATTTCATCAGCTGCATGCCGACCAATCTCTACGGTCCGGAGGACAACTATGATCTGCAGGGCTCCCATGTGATGCCTGCGATGATCCGCAAGTTCCACGAGGCGAAGGTGAGCGGTGCGAAAAGTGTGGAGCTGTGGGGAACCGGCGCGCCGTTGCGGGAGTTTCTGTACGTCGATGACATGGCGGATGCCTGCGTCTTTCTGCTCGAGAATTACAGCGGAGAGCAGCATGTGAATATCGGTACCGGCAAGGAGGTCAGCATTCGGGAGCTCGCAGAGACGGTGAAGCGGATCGTCGGCTTTGAGGGTGAGATTGTATGGAATACGGACATGCCGGACGGAACGCCGAGAAAGCTGACGAATGTGGACAAGCTGCACAGCCTCGGGTTCACGCACAAGGTAGAGCTGGAGGAGGGAATTGCTCTCGCTTATGAATGGTTCAGGCAAAACGTGGATAAGGCACGGATGTAAACCGGATAGGGATATAGAGAAAGTAAGGCTACGGACAAAGTAAGGATGGAGAGAAATGAGAACATATGGGGTTATTATGGCAGGAGGAGGAGGAACGAGGTTCTGGCCTCTGAGCAGAAAGGAAAGACCGAAGCAGCTTTTGAATCTGAGCGGAAGGGAGATCATGGTAAATGAGACGATAGACCGTGTGGCAAAGAGCATCGGGAAAGACGATCTTTTTATTGTCACGAACGTCTCGCAGGCTGGGCTTATGCAGACGGAGACGAAGGGACGTATCCGGGAGGATCATATTCTGGCAGAGCCTGCTGCGCGGAACACGGCAGCCTGCATCGGTTATGCGGCAATGGAAATTGTAAGGAAGTATGAGGACGGAATCATGTGTATTCTTCCGTCGGATGCCTTTGTGAAGGATGAGGAGGAATTTAAGCGCATTATCGATGCGGCAATCTCTGCGGCGGAGGATACGGACAAGCTTGTGACGATCGGTATCAAGCCGACCTTTCCGGCTACCGGCTACGGATACATTAAGAGAAAGGCGGATGCGGCAGGAAATGTGACTTTCGATTCGGAGAAAAGCTATACGGAAGTGGAAGAGTTTGTCGAGAAGCCGGATGCGGAGACGGCAAAGACCTATGTCGGGGAAGGCAACTATTTGTGGAACAGCGGGATGTTCATCTGGAAGGCATCTACGATCTTAAGCAAATTTCAGATGCTCCTTCCGGATATCTATGAATGTCTCGTGCGGATTGGCGATGCGATGGGCAGCAGCCGGGAGCAGGAGGTAATCGATGAGGTTTATCCGGTAATCCCGAAGATTTCCATCGACTACGGCATTATGGAGCGCAGCGACGACGTGCTTGTGATTGAGGGAGATTTCGGGTGGAATGATGTGGGAAGTCTGGATATGCTGGGCATTATGAAGGAAGCGGATGAGAGCGGAAATGTCCTTTACGGCGACCAGATCAATCTGGACACGACGGACTGTATCAGCTACAGCTCGGATAAGCTGATCGCCACGATCGGCGTGAAGGACTTGATTATTGTGCAGACCCCGGATGCGGTTTTAGTCTGTGACAAAAAGCGGGCGCAGGATGTGAAGGGGATTGTGGACATTCTCGCGGAGAACGGAAGGGACTCACTTTTATGAAATGTCTGATATTAGCAGGCGGCAGCGGGGATGCACTCTGGCCGCTGTCGAGGAAGAACTACCCAAAGCAGTTTATTTATATCAAGGAAGGCAGATCCTTGTTTCAGGAGGCGATAGCAAGGAACCTGCCTTTTTGTGATGAGTTTCTGATTGCGGCAAACGAAAAGTACCAGTATATCATAGAGGGGCAGCTGCAAGCGTTTCAGGGGCTGAAATACCATTGTATTCTGGAGGAGGAAAAGCGGCAGACGGCGCCTGCGGTTGCGGTCGGCTGTATGTGCATGGACAAGGGCGAGCAGCTTCTCGTAGTATCGACCGATCATGTCATCGGGGAGGGGGATTACAAGGGGACGATTCTCGCCGCAAAGGAGAGGCTGACCCCGGATAATATAGTCGTGATCGGGGCAAAACGCTCGGAAAAAGAGGAAAGTCTGCCACTGGGGCACAGTTATTTTGCCTATGAAGGAAACACCGTGACCGGCTTTTATGCGCAGCAGCCTCAGCAGACGGTATCCGCAGATGCGGATATGCTTTTGGACAGCGGTATTTTTCTGACGTATGCGGGTACCTATCTGGAAGCACTGCGGGAATGTCAGCCGAAGCTGTATCAAATGCTTGCGGCAGGCGAAAATCGGGTGCGCATCAGGAATGACGCAGCCATTTTAAATGAGTCCTTTTCCCGGGAGCTGCCATCCGTCAGCATCGGAGAGGGCATTTATGCCAAATGGGCGGGAAGAAATCAGAGCCGCCTTCAAATAGAGACCGCACGCTTTGAATGGTCGAGACTTTTGAATATTGAAGTGCTCTCGAAGTTTGCGGATGAGAAGCACAAGGAGAATGTCCTGTTGAGTGACTGCAGGAATGTGTCGGTCATCAACGAGGAAAAAAATCATCTGATTGTGGCAAATGAACTCGAGGATCTGGTCATTGTAGAGACAAAGGATGCCACCTATCTCTCGAAACGGGGGAGCAGCGACCGCATCAAGACGATCCTTAAGGAGCATTATGCGAGATGGAAGGACATTTTTGACGAGGGAGCAGTCTACTATACGACGTGGGGGATGAAGGAGACGCTGACGCGCAGTGAGGGTTACACGGTCAAAAAGCTGACGATCTTTCCGGGGAAATCCTTATCGGCACATAAGCACGAAAGGCGAAGCGAGCACTGGTCGATCGTGAGCGGGACGGCGACGATCACCATGTATCATGAGACGAAGGAGTATCACCGCAATGAAAGTGTTTATGTTCCGCCGCACACCTACCACCAGATATCGAACCAGACGGCGGAGGATCTCGTCGTGATCGAGGTCAGTGTCGGGGAGAGTGCCGGACAGAAGGTCGGGGATCTCGTTCCGGAGAAGGACGATATTTTCCGGCTTGCTCCGGCCTACAAGGATTATTTGTGGGGCGGTAGCCGTTTGAGCGAGCAGTTCGGAAAGGATAATCACGGAAAGCACATTGCGGAGAGCTGGGAGCTTTCCACTCATCCTGCGGGGGAGAGTGTGATCGCAAGCGGGCACAGCGCCGGCATGACGCTCACGCAGTACTTGCAGGAGGAGGGAAAGGAAATACTTGGCTGGAAATGTGAGCCGTTTGAACGATTTCCGCTCTTGATCAAATTCATTGATGCGAGAAAGCGGCTGTCCATTCAGGTGCATCCGGGCGATGAGTATGCACTGAAGGTGGAAGGGGAGTACGGCAAAAATGAGATGTGGTACATTCTGGATGCCGCCGAAGGTGCTTTTGTCTATGCCGGCTTTACGGAGGATATGACGGAGGAGGAGTGCCGAAGGCGCATCGCCGAAGGAGCGCTTGAGGAGGTGCTCCATAAGGTTCCGGTCAAAGCCGGAGATGTGATTTTCATTGAGGCGGGATGCGTCCATGCGATCAACGAGGGGATTTTGGTTCTGGAGATTCAACAGAGCTCCAATGCGACCTACCGCCTTTATGATTATGACAGACTCGATGCGGACGGACAGAGAAGACCTCTCCATCTGGACAAGGCATTTGCCAACCTGAATTTGAAAAAGAAGGCGGTCAGCACGAGCCCCGAGGGGGAAAAGGAACAAAAAAAGGGATATGTCAGCCAGCTTTTGGGTGAGTGCAAGTATTTCTCGGCGATCGCCTATGAGGTGGAAACGCGGGCAGAGCTATCGCTCGATGATTCGACGTTTACCTCCGTCACATTCTTAGAGGGAGAAGGGACGATTGCTACACCGGGACGACAGCTTGCTTTTCGGGCGGGGGACAGCTTCTTCGTCACGGCAGGTAAAAAGGTTTTGACGATCGGGGGAAAATGCCGTTTTATTTTAAGCCGCATTTAAAAATAGAAGCTGATTACAGAAAAAAATATTTATATTTTATAAATTTTTAAAATTAACAGGTGACAAATTTCGTCAACAATGGTAAAATATCGGTGGCTGATCTGAAATGACGCTATAATATGGTGTTAAAAAGCGGCATGCTGACCGGCTGTAACTGGAAAAGCACTTGTACGCCGGCGGCTCGTTTCCTGACAGGGGTTGTGAAGCAGCTTCGGTATGCTCCGCATCGTCCGTGTTTTTGATTTGCACGCTGAAAAAACAAACGATGTTTCCCGATGGAAGCGGTAAGCGTGAACGTGCTCGTGCGATATGCAATAATAAAAAAGGGGAAAGAAAGATGAATGAGATTTACAAGGAAAAGTACGTTACTAAGATTATGCTGGACATGGGTGTGCCTGCACATCTGAAGGGGTATCACTATTTGAGGGAGGCCATCCTGCTCTCGGAGGATGATATGGAGATTGTCGGCAGTGTTACCAAGCTTTTGTATCCGCAGATTGCGAAAAAGTTCAATACGACAGATCAAAAGGTCGAGAGAGCGATTCGCAATGCCATCGAGGTTTCCTGGACGCGCGGAAATACAAAAATTATGGAAGAGTTTTTCGGTTATTCGGCACTTTTTGGCAAGAGCCGTCCGACGAACAGCGAGTATATTGCCAGAATTGCAGATAAGGTACATTTGGATTTTAAGCAGGAAGAGGCTTCATAAGGGCGGAAAAGACGGAAATGACGGAAAAGACTTCTTCAAAAGTCCATGTTAAAATCATGTAAAAACCATGTAAGAATGATGTAAAAAAGATGTAAGGAAATCATGTAAATGATACTTAAAAGGTCCCGGTTTGTGAAAAAACGGGATCTTTTTGTATTAAGAAATTGTTAATTCCAGAAATAAGGTATTGAATCGAAAAAAGGAAAACGGTATACTTTAGCTTAGATTTACGCGTTGACCGGTGCATCGTCAGGAAACCATGTACCGGACTCTAGGAGGAGTGTGAGAAATGAGATATTTGTTCAAAAGAAGAATGGCATTTCTGCTTGCAGGGGTGCTGATCATCCAGTCGTTATTGCCGGTACAGGCGGCTGAGGCAACTGCAGATAACGGGCAATTCACTTCCGGGACGCAGGCTGTTTCGGACAATGGGCTGCAGCAGGAGGAGAGTGCGGACGGATATACGGACGACGAGGGCGGCAGCATTGGGAAAACAGCGCCGCAGGACGGGATCGGAGGTACAGGCGTGACAGGGGATACAGCCGATGAGCCTGCAAACGACGCACAGACCGGAGAGGAAGGTGATGAGCCTGCAAACGGCGCACTGACCGAGGGAGAACGTGAGGATGCGGCAGACGACACGTTGTCAGAGGATGCAGACGATGAGCCGGGGACGGACGGGCAGGCGTTCGATGAAGCGCTTTTGGACTATCTGTATGTGGAAAGCCCGTATATCAGCACGCCGGGCACACAGCGCATCGTGGCGGCAATCGGGGACGGAACCGTTACCTTTGATGAGGCGTCAGTCATCTATGAGAATTACCGGACCGGGGAGATCTTTGAAGCAGCCGGAAAGGTATTCGAAGAGGAGCCGAACCTTCTTCTTTTTGAAAAAGAGTTTACAGATCAAGCGGAAAGCGGCATCTATCAAATAAAGAGTATTACGGTGCGAAGCGGCAATGCGGAAAAGACCATTGCGCTGGAGACGGCAGGAATCTACGCATATTTCGGTGTGAACGAGGAGGTCACAGCTTCCTCTGAGCCGGTGCCGGCGTCCTATGAGCTTGACACAAATATCGTGACGATTGATGAAAACGGACAGACGGAGGCTGCATCGGATATCACCGAAGCGCTGGAGCTTGCGCAGGCACAGCTCGGGGATACGCAGCTTGCAAGGGCGGGAAAAGCGAAAAAAAATGTGATTGTTGTTCTGGATCCGGGACATGACGGCACGCATCTGGGCGCACACGCCTCGGGGCTTAAGGAGGAGGAGTTGGTGCTAAAAATTGCCCAGTACTGTAAAGCGGAGCTGGAGGAGTATTCGGGAGTGACGGTCTACATGACGAGAAATTCGATGTCGTGTCCGTATCCGGGTACGATCAGCACCGCCTGTAACTCAAACCGCGTGGCGTATGCCAAGAGCGTGGGGGCGGACGTGTATGTCAGCATTCACTTAAATTCCTCACCGTCGGCAAGCGCCAGCGGTGCGGAGGTATATTATCCGAACAGCAGCTACAATGCAAATATCGGAAGTGCAGGAAAACAGCTTGCGGAATCGATTCAGAAGAATCTGGCGGCGTTGGGACTGAGCAACCGCGGCGTGAAGGTGCGAAACTCCGG
The DNA here is from genome assembly GCA_017476765.1 of Lachnospiraceae bacterium. Taxonomy (GTDB): domain Bacteria; phylum Bacillota; class Clostridia; order Lachnospirales; family Lachnospiraceae; genus JAFUZE01. The sequence continues at coordinate 2,922 of JAFUZE010000064.1, read as the reverse complement.
CGACGGTTCTACCTATCCGGACGGTTCTCTGGCAGATTATTACGGAGTGATCAAGAACAGTAAGCTGAACGGTTTCCCGGGAATTATTATTGAGCATGCCTTTTTGACGAACGCTTCCGATGCAGCGCTTTTATCCTCGGAATCGGGACTTCAGAAAATCGGAGTTGCAGATGCCGAGGGAATTGCAAATTATTTTTCCCTGCAAAAGGGTGACACTGCTTCTTTTACGTCGAGCAAGATCAAGATTACCGATGTGGATTTGCTTGCCGGTACGTTTGCCGCAAGCATCAGCGATATCAAACCGGCGAAGGATGTGGCAAAGGTACAGTTCCGGGTGTACACGAAGGAGGATCAGAGCGATCTGAAGGTGTACAATGCCAAAAAGCAGTCGGACGGAAGCTACAAGGCAACCATCTATGCATCGAAGCACAACAATGTGGAGGGAACCTACATTGTCAGGGCCTATGTTCTCGATGAGGACGGTAATTCCGCACAGGTGGCGGACACGACACAGCAGCTTGTGCCATCCTTTAAGGCAAAGCTCTCTGCAGAGGTCACCGGGGAGAACAATACAACCTATAAGCTCAGTGCCGACGGCATCAGCGGTGCGAGTAGCGTCCGATTCCTCTTCTATTATAAGAAGGATGGAAAGTCAAAGGGTGTTTACTATAAGGGCAAGAAGAACAAAAGCGGTGTCTGGACTGCGTCGGTTCCGCTTAAGAAGATGGCGAACGAAGGTGCCTACAAGGTTTATGTATATGCGACGGCAGCTTACGGAGAGGAGAAGCAGGCAGGAACCAAGACCTTTACCTATGAGCGGGAGATGTCCGTGACGGTGAAGGCAACAAACAAGAAGCAGCAGAAGTTCAAGGTGACGGCAGGCGGACTGGCGTATGCTTCCAAGGTGGAATATGAGGTATATTCAAAGACCGGCGGCAAGGACGACCTTAGGACTTATAAGGCGACGAAGAACGATGAGGGCGCATGGGTGTACAATGTGCCGGTCAAAAATCATAAGACCGCGGGCAAATATTATGTGACGGTCTATGCGACGATCGGCGGCAAGCGCATCAATATCGGGAAAAAGACCTTTAGTGTCTCAGGTCCGACCGACGGCAAGGCGACCGTCAGCTATAACTCCGTGAAGGGAACGATGACGGTCAGCGTCAAGAATGTGACAAGCGTATCGTGGATTAACAAGGTGACGGTCAAGGCGTGGACGAAGAAGAATCAGTCGGATGCCAAAACCTTCGATGCCAAGCTGAAAAAGGGTGTCTACACTGTCACGATCAAATTGAGTAAGTTCCAATATTATTACGGAAAATATAATATAGAAGTCATCGCAACCGACAACAATAAGATTACGAGAACGGTTGCGACGAAAAAGCCGAAGATACAGCCGCCGGAGGTTCAGCCGGCGGCGGCTCTGAATAAGGCAAAGACCAAATACAAGGTCACGGTTCCTGATATCTCCTACGCAAAGAGTGTGGAAATTCGGGTCTGGCGCAAGGGAGAGGGAGAAAAGAAGGCAAAGGTCTACCACGCCAAAAAGGACAGTGACGGTAATTGGTGTTACAGCGTCCCGACAAAGACCTTTACCAAGACGGGAGTCCACTATTTTAAGGCATATGCGACTTTGGGAACAAAGGCTTATGCCGTCGGTACGGCTTCAGCGAAGATCACGAGTGTTGACAAGCCGGATGCAAGTGGGTATTATACCATTATGGGCGACGGGGATGTCACGCTCGATCAGATGATGAGGTACTATAAGGCGAACGCGTCCTACCCGTCTTTTTATCAGAATTCCGATGCGCCGACCTTAAAGAAATTCTGCCAGCTTTATATCAAGGAATGCGAGACAGAGGGTGTGAAGGTGGAAGTGGCGTTTGCACAGGCGATGAAGGAGACGAACTTTTTAAAATACGGCGGTGATGTTTCCATCGAGCAGTATAATTTTGCCGGAATCGGAGCTACCGGAGGCGGAGTAAAAGGCAATTCCTTTCCGAATGTCCAGACCGGTATCCGGGCACAGGTGCAGCATTTGAAAGCATATGCCAGCGAGGAGCCTCTTGTCAATGAAGTCGTCGATCCGCGCTTTGAGTATGTGACGCGGGGAATTTGTCCGTATGTGGAGTGGCTCGGCATCAACGAGAATCCGAATCATGTCGGCTGGGCAACGGCGGTTGGCTATGGAACCAATATTGTAGAACGAATAGGGAAGCTGAAATCCTATTAGAAGGATGAAAATATGGATAAGCAGGATATTCGAAAGAGGATATACACTCTTTCTGTCACACTTCTCGGTGTGGCAATCCAGACCCTCATCGTATTTGGGGTCTGGTATTTCTATTATAATGACAAACGTGTGATTCAAAAGATTTTTGTTTTCAGAGGTCATTACTTTGTGATGGCGCTCTATGTCATTGTTTTGTATTTCTTTGTCGGCAAATTTGAGGGGAAAAAGATCGGTTACCTTCAGGTCGGCGATTTGACGTTTGCACATATATGCGCAATTCTCGCAGCGGATGCGATGTTTTATTTGGAACTGTGTCTGCTCGCATACGGTTTTCCGAATCCGTGGTATCTCATTGCTACAAGTCTGGTGCAGATACTCGTTGCATGTATCTTTGTCCGGCTTGTCACCTTTGGCTATCGCAGGAATTTCCCACCCCATCAGGTACTCCTTTTGTACGGGATGGAATCAGTGAAGGAGTTTCTTCCGAAGCTGGCGACGAGAAAGGACAAGTTTGAGATTTGTGAATCGTTTCACATCGATGAAAAGAGATTGCGGGAGGATAAAAAGCTCTGCAGTGTGATCAAGGAAAAAATTACCCATTATAAGACAATTATGCTTTGGGACATTCCGGCGAATGCAAGAAACGAACTGTTCAAATTTTGTTATGGCAAGGGAATCCGGGTCTA
>JAFUZE010000063.1 GCA_017476765.1 Lachnospiraceae bacterium | reverse complement strand
GATAAGGATAACTTTATCAAGAACCTGCTGCTCGATAATCTTCTGCTTGTCGATATATACAGCCGTGCCAAAAAGCTGCATATCCGGACGGAGGCAAGGCGGGCTGTGCTCTTAGTTGAGTCGGATCAGGGCAAGGATAACAATATCATGGAACTGATCCAGAATTATCTGGGAAAAAATGCAAAGGATTTCGTCACGGCGGTCGATGAGAACAACGTGATTGTCGTAAAGGAGCTGGTGGAACAGGATACCGGCAAGGAGCTTGACTCGTGCGCAAAGGGAATCATCGCGGCACTGGAAAAAGAAGGTGCTTCCTATGTGAGGATCGCATATGGTAATATTGTAGGGGAGATCAAAGAGGTCAGCCGCTCCTACAAGGAATCCAAGATGGCGCTTGATGTGGGCAAGATTTTCTTTAACGACAGAAATGTGATCGCCTACAGTGAGCTCGGCATCGGCAGATTGATTTATCAGCTTCCGATTCCGCTCTGCAAGCTTTTTATCAAGGAAATTTTCGGCGGGAAAAATCCGGACGACTTCGATGAGGAAACGATCACGACGATTCACAAGTTCTTTGAGAACAGCCTGAACGTTTCCGAGACCTCAAGACAGCTGTTCATTCACAGGAATACGCTTGTGTATCGTCTCGATAAGCTGCAAAAGAGCACAGGGCTTGATCTGAGAGTTTTTGAGGATGCCATCACCTTTAAGATTGCACTGATGGTAGTGAAATATATGAAATATATGGAAAGCTTTGAGTACTAAAAAACAAGGAGAGTATCATGATTACTTTGGAGAATGTAAGTAAGTCATATTCTATGGGGGCGCCTGCGCTCAATGACGTGAGTTTACATATTGAGGCGGGAGAGTTTGTATTTATTGTCGGGGACAGCGGTTCTGGAAAATCTACGTTCATTAAGCTTCTGCTGCGGGAGCTTCTGCCGACCTCCGGCACAATCACGGTAAACGGACAGGATGTCGCTAAGCTGACCCGGAAAGCGATTCCGAAATTCCGCAGGAATCTGGGTGTTGTCTTTCAGGATTTCCGCCTTTTAAAGGATCGGAATGTTTATGAGAATGTTGCTTTTGCACAGCGGATTGTCCAGACCCCGTCAAAGCAGATCAAAAAGAATGTTCCTTCCATACTTTCCACCGTAGGTCTTGCCGGAAAGTATAAAGCCAGGCCAAAGCAGTTATCAGGCGGCGAGCAGCAGAGAGTGGCGCTGGCAAGGGCGCTGGTCAACAACCCGCCGATTTTGCTGGCAGACGAGCCGACCGGTAATCTGGATCCTAAAAATTCATGGGAAATCATGAAGCTTTTTGAGGAGATCAATGCCAAGGGCACGACCGTCGTGGTCGTGACCCACAACCGGGAGATCGTCAATGCGATGAAAAAACGCGTCATTACGATGAATAAGGGAGTCATTGTGAGCGACGAAAAGGAAGGTACTTACATCGATGAGAATTAGTACATTTTTTTACACCTTAAAGCAGGGCATCATCAATATTTTCCGCAATAAATGGTATTCTCTTGCATCCATTGCTACCATCGGGGCGTGTCTGGTGATGTTCGGCATCTTTTATTCGATCGTCATGAACTTTCAGTACATGGTGAAGGGAGCGCAGGAGAATGTTGCGGTCACCGTCTTTTTTGAGGAAGGGACGAGCGAGGAGAGGATTCAGGAGATCGGCTCGCTGATTCAGGCTCGTGCCGAGGTTTCCAATATCCGCTATATTTCCGATCAGGAGGCATGGGACAGCTTCAAGGACGACTATCTCGGCGAATATGCAGACGGTTTTCCGGAGGACGACAATCCGTTGGAAGGCATGTCAAACTACGAAGTGTATCTCAACGACGTTTCGATGCAGAAAAACCTCGTTACGTATATTGAGTCCATTGAGGATGTGCGGGAGGTGCGCAAGTCGGAGCTTACCGCAAACGCTCTGACGGACGTGAACGGGCTGATCAGTCTCGTCTCGATCGGCATCATCGTGATTCTGCTGGCGGTTTCCATTTTCCTGATCAGTAATACGGTCACAATCGGTATTTCCGTCCGAAAGGAGGAGATATCCATTATGAAATATATCGGAGCTACCGACTTTTTTGTCCGGTCACCGTTTGTCATTGAGGGAATTTTGATCGGGCTTGTCGGAAGCTTCCTGCCGCTTGTTCTCTTATATTTTATTTACAACAATGTCATTGACTTTTTGAGAGACAAATTCAGTGTGCTCTCAAACATGCTGCAGTTTTTAACGGTACAGGAAATTTTTGCAACGCTCATACCGGTATCGATCATTATCGGTGTCGGCATCGGTTTTTTGGGAAGCTTTGTAACAGTGAGAAAGCATATCAGGGTTTGAGCGGCTTACAGGCATAGACCGGTGATACGGCTTATATAATAGTAGGGGTTTTCTATGAAGAGAAAAAGACGGATAATCAGTTTTATTTGCATGACTGTACTTTTGCTGATCGTTCCGCTTCATACATATGCCTCGCAGGATGAAGGATCCTTCGGCGCGGGTGAGATGGAGCAGGACAATTCCGGTGTCATTGAGGAGGGCAGCGGGGAGGCTGTCGAGGACGGCGGGGAAGAGCAGCAGAGCGTGGAGCCTGAAAGGACAGCTCCGGTGAAGAGCTATCTGGAAATCAAAAATGAAGAGATCAGCAATGCGCAAAGACAGAAGGAAAGTCTGGAATCCGGACTCTCCGATGTCGTGAAGATCAAGCAGGAGCTGCAAAAGTCGAAGTATGACTTAAACCAGTATGTGGCAAAGCTGGATATGAATCTCGGGGAAATCGAATCAAAGATTGACAGTCTCAACAGCCTGATCGTTGATAAACAGAAAGCGATTGTTCAGGCACAGGAGGATCTGTGGGACGCGCAGGAGGCGGAGAAGGAGCAGTACGCTGCGATGAAGCGGCGCATCAAATTCATGTACGAAAGAGGAAATAATACACTGCTCGATATTCTCTTCGGCTCGGCTTCCTTCTCGGAAATGCTCAACAAGGTCGAGTATGTGCAGAAGCTGTCTGCGTATGACAGGCGGAAGATGCAGGAGTATCAGGAGACGATGGAGTATGTCAGGCTTTGCCAGGAGGAATTGAACATCCAGCGGCAGACGCTGGAGCAGGCTGCAAAGGCGGCAGAGAGCGAACAGAGCGCCGTGCTGGATCTGATTACCGAGAAGCAGGAGCAGATTGAAGCCTACGAGTCGGATATCAACAAAAAGGACGATCTGATTCAGGAGTATGAGGCGTATATTTCAGAGCAGAATAGTACGATTGCTGCTTTAGAGGAGGCAGTGGCAGCAGAGAAAAAGCGCCTTTCGGTATCGGGCAACTCCGGAGGAATCCGTTACAGCGGAGGAACGTTTGCATGGCCTTGTCCATCCTACACGAGAATTTCCGATGATTACGGCAACCGGATGCATCCGATTTTGAACGTGGAGAAATTCCATAACGGAGTGGATATGGCAGCACCGAGCGGTTCCGCAATCGTGGCGGCATACGATGGTCAGGTTGTCGGAGCGGATTACAACGCATCGATGGGTAATTATGTTATGATCGATCATGGAGATGGGCTGTATACCATTTACATGCACTGTTCCTCCCTGTATGTAACGGCGGGCGACATAGTCTCCAAAGGGGAGACGATTGCGGCGGTCGGCTCCACCGGACGTTCCACCGGTCCGCATCTCCACTTCTCCGTCCGTCTGAACGGAAATTATGTGAATCCGTGGAACTACCTGTAACATAAATTAGTATAGTATTATTCACATGGCAAAGAAGGTAAGAATATTGGAAAAAGAATATGAAAACGAATCAAAAACGATAGGCAGCGCAGAATATTTCAGAGAGATGGAGCTTAGGGAAACAAAGTCAAAGGCGTATATAGGCGGTGTGCTTTGCGGATTATGCATATCGTGCGCAGCGTTGATTATTTTTTCCATCTTCGGGGATATTAAATTTACTTCAAAGGCGGACTCCTCTAAAGATTCGATCATTACGAAAGACGTTGAGAGCAAGGTCGAACTCATTCAAAACAGTATTGCCAAATACTATTTGAATGATTATGACAATGAGATGCTGGAAAATGGTATTTACAAAGGGATTCTGGAAAGTCTGGGAGACCCGTATTCCACCTATTACTCAAGGGAGGAAATGCAGAAGGTAGCGGAGAGCACGGAGGGCGTTTATTACGGCATTGGCGCTTATGTCGCTCTGGACAAGGAGACAGAGGGCGGAAGAATCACGAAGGTCATGAACGGTTCGCCTGCAGAGGAAGCCGGTGTCCTGGACGGTGATGTCATTGTCAAGGTAGACGGAGAAAATGTATTAGGGCTCTCACTTTCCGATATTGTTTCAAAGATCAAGGGCCCGGAGAATACACAGGTTCTTCTTTCGTTATACAGAGAGGGCGAATCGGATTATATTGAGCTGTCGGTCACGAGAAGGCAGATCGAGTCGCCGACTGTCGTGTATGAAATGCTGGATGGACATATCGCTTATATTCAGATTACGGAATTTGATTCCGTGACTACCGATCAGTTTAAGACTGCGCTTGAGCAGGCAAAAGCAGATCAAATGGAAAGCCTGATACTGGATCTGAGAGACAATCCGGGCGGCAACCTGACGGATGTGGTTGCTATTGCCGGTGAGATACTGCCGAAGGGACTGGTCGTATATACCGAGGATAAAAACGGCAAGCGTCAGGAATACAGAAGCGATGGCAAGAACGAGCTGGATGTGCCGATGGTCGTTTTAGTCAACGGATACAGTGCGTCTGCCTCTGAGATTCTTGCGGGTTCGATCAAGGATTACAACAAGGGAACGATTCTCGGAACGACTACGTACGGAAAGGGAATTGTACAGAGAATCTACAGTGTGTCGGACGGTTCGGCAATCAAACTGACGGTCAGCCACTACTATACACCGAATGGAAATGATATCCACGGAGTAGGGATTGAGCCTGATGAAACGTTGGAATTTGATACGGAAGCCTATCAGCAGGACGGAACGGATAATCAGTTAGAACGGGCTAAGGAGATTCTTGGCGGCAGGGAATAAAATCATGCAGGCTTTTTTGATAACAGCCTATAAGGATTACGAGCAGCTCTATGAGCTGGCATCCTATCTGGGCGAAAATAACAAAGTGTATATCCATGTGGACAAAAGCAGCAGCGAGATTACACCGGAGCAGGTACAGCAGCTGGGGCGTATCAGCAACTGTACGGCGGTTTCCGACTATGCAATTTGCTGGGGAAGCTTTACGCATGTGGAAGCAATTCTGGAGCTGATTTCACTGGCGCTTGACGATGAGAAGGTATCCTATATGCATTTGATCACGGCACAGGATCTGCCGGTCATTTCGCTCGATGAGCTGGAACGCAGATTTGAGAAGGAAAACCGTATCTACATGGATTACATGGGACCAAACGGACTGCCGGATACCGTCAAGGTACGCTATCGGTATTACAACTGGTTTGTCAATAAAAATGTCAAAAACAAGTGGCTGTGGGCAGTGCAGTATATGACTGTGGTGCTCCAGAAAATCTTGTTTATAAAGAGAAAGGGAATCGGTTCCTTCACATCCGTTTATAAGGGGTTAGTCTATATCTCGATGCCGAGAGATGCCGCCGCCTATGTGATCGACTACTGCAGGGAGGAGCCGGGCTACTTAAAGAGCCTCCGTCTGTGTCAGGTGCCGGAGGAATTTTTGTTCCAGACTCTTTTTATGAATTCCTATTTTAAGGAGCGCATAGTCAAGAAGGAGCTCCGCTATATGAATTGGGAGAAGGGGGATGGCAGCTCGCCGGCATATCTGGACGAGAGCGACTATGATGCGATCAAAAACGGCGACTACGTCTTTGCCAGAAAATTTGACACGACAATCTCCCGCAAGCTAAAAGAAAAAATTATGACAGACATCTGATCATCACCGCAAGCTGATTTTATATTTTGAATTGAATGACAGTCTCAAATCGTCATGCGATACTATCTTCATCCGTGATTTGCGGACTCTGTTCTGGAGGTAAGTATCGGAGCAAATAAACAGATTGTAAGTGAGTTGAAGGAACACGATAGATGCACACACTCTTATGGAAAGGGTGTGTGTTTTTTTGGACAGAACAAATGTTTGTCTCGCTATGGACATGCCCAAAAGAATGTGCTATACTTGAAAACAAACTTTTCAACTATGATTTTCAGAGGTGAACCGTATCATGGACTTCAAACTTCATGCCCCATATGAGCCGACCGGTGATCAGCCGCAGGCGATTGCAGAGCTTGTGGAGGGCTTTCAGAAGGGCAATCAATTCCAGACACTGCTGGGCGTGACCGGCTCCGGGAAGACCTTCACGATGGCGAATGTCATTGCTGCCTTAAATAAACCGACACTCGTCATTGCCCACAATAAGACACTTGCAGGGCAGCTCTACGGCGAGTTCAAGGAATTTTTCCCGGAGAATGCAGTGGAGTATTTTGTGTCCTACTACGATTATTACCAGCCGGAGGCGTATGTGCCTTCAACTGACACCTATATCGAAAAGGACTCGGCAATCAACGAGGAAATCGATAAATTGAGACTCTCTGCCACAGCCTCCCTCTCCGAGAGGAAGGACGTTGTCGTCGTGGCGAGTGTGTCATGCATTTACGGCTTGGGAAGTCCGGATGACTTTATGGATATGATGGTCTCTCTGCGTCCGGGTATGCAGAAGGATCGGGATGAGGTCATAAGGGAGCTGATTGCCATACAGTATGACCGAAACGATGCCGCGATGGATCGCAGCTGCTTCCGCGTGCGGGGTGATGTGCTGGAAATCTGTCCGGCGCAGGGCAGCGATTATATAATACGAGTGGAATTTTTCGGAGATGAGATCGACCGTATCACGGAGGTAGATTATATTACGGGAAATGTACACGCATCGCTTGAGCATGTGACGATTTTTCCGGCCTCCCACTATGTTGTGCCGCAGGAGAAGATTCACAGGGCGTGTGGTACGATCGAGGAGGAGTTGACGGAGCGGGTACGTTATTTTAAAGGAGAGGATAAGCTTTTGGAGGCGCAGCGTATCTCAGAGCGCACGAACTTCGATATTGAGATGCTGCGGGAAACGGGCTTTTGTTCGGGAATTGAGAATTATTCACGTCATCTGACGGGGATGGAGCCGGGGCAGCCGCCGCATACACTGATGGATTTCTTCCGGGGTGAGTTTTTGATTATTATTGACGAGTCCCATATGACGATTCCCCAGATACGGGCGATGTATGCCGGCGACAGATCAAGAAAGACAACGCTTGTGGATTACGGCTTCAGGCTTCCGTCTGCACTCGATAACCGTCCGTTATGCTTTGAGGAGTTTGAGAGCAAGATCGACCAGATGCTCTTTGTCTCGGCGACTCCTGCCGACTATGAGGCGGAGCATGAGCTGCTGCGTACCGAGCAGGTGCTGCGTCCGACAGGACTGCTCGATCCGGAGATCAGCGTCCGCCCGGTCGAGGGACAGATCGACGATTTGCTCTCGGAAATAAAGAAGGAGACGGCAGATAAAAATAAGGTGCTTGTGACGACACTTACGAAGCGGATGGCAGAGGATCTGACGGACTATTTAAAGGAGGTCGGAGTGCGGGTAAAATATCTTCACTCGGATGTGGATACACTGGAGCGTGCGGAGATTATCCGCGATATGCGTCTGGATGTATTTGACGTGCTTGTCGGCATCAATCTGCTTCGGGAAGGCTTGGACATCCCGGAAATTTCGCTTGTGGCGATTCTCGATGCGGACAAGGAGGGCTTCCTTCGATCGGAGACCTCGCTGATTCAGACGATCGGACGTGCGGCGAGAAATGCAAAGGGACATGTCATCATGTACGCCGATACGATGACGGACTCGATGCGGCATGCCATCGATGAGACGAACCGGCGCCGGGGCATCCAGCAGGCATACAACGAAGAGCACGGAATCATTCCTCAGACGATCAGGAAGGATGTCAGGGATTTGATCAGTATCACGAAGAAGGTGACTGAGGAAGAGGCAAAATTTGAGAAGGCTCCGGAGTCGATGGATGCGGACGAATTAAAAGCACTGATTGAAAAGGTGAATAAGAAGATGAAGAAGGCGGCGGCAGAGCTGAATTTCGAGCAGGCGGCCGTGCTTCGTGATCAGATGGCGGAGCTGCGCAGGCTGTATGAGGAGGCTTTCTGATGACGCTGCGTCGGCCGGTTCTGTGCATGGAGCTGCGGAGCAAATGCCGTAAGTCTGTCGTCCGGACAATGGAATCGTATGAAGAAAATAAGGTGAAGGGAACAGAACATGGTATTTAGTACAATTCTTTTTTTATGTGTATTTCTTCCGCTCTCCCTGATCGGGTATTACCTTCTCCCCAAGAGATTTAAAAATACCTTTCTGCTCTTGTGCAGTCTGTTGTTCTATGCATGGGGAGAACCGAAGTTTATATGGGTCATGCTGCTCTCGATCGCCTGCAATTACGGGTTTGGCATGTGGATTCACAGGCTGGCGTTTGCGGAGGAAGCCGGGACATCCGAAAGGAAGAAAAAGCTTGTCGCGGCGTTGGCGGTAGGTCTGAATCTGGGTATCTTATTTGTGTTCAAATATTTTACGTTTGTATCGGAGACGATCCAGACCGTGCTTCACGGCAATTTTGAGGTAATCCGGATTGCACTGCCGATCGGAATTTCCTTTTATACCTTTCAGGGGCTTTCCTACATCATAGACATTTACCGCAAGGAGGGAACGCTTGCACCCTCCGGTGAGCGAATCAGCATTGTACAGAAAAATCCTTTCCGGCTCGCGCTTTACATCGCCATGTTTCCTCAGCTGATTGCAGGACCGATTGTGCGGTATGAGGATATCAGAGTACAGCTGACGGAGCGGAAGGAAAGTGCCGGACAGTTCGCGGAGGGAATTGAACGCTTCGTCGTCGGACTGGCAAAGAAAGCCATTCTTGCCAACGTTGTAGGGAAGCTGGCGGAATCGATCTTTGCCGCACAATATGTGTATCTGTCTCAGGGTGCTGCATGGTTGGGAGCCTTTGCCTATACGCTGCAAATATATTTTGACTTTTCCGGTTACTCGGATATGGCGATCGGACTGGGGGAAATGTTCGGATTTCATTTTCAGGAGAATTTCAATTATCCGTATATTTCAACGTCGATTCGGGAATTCTGGCGCAGATGGCATATCTCCTTGTCAGGTTGGTTTCGCGATTATCTGTATATCCCGCTCGGAGGAAGCCGAAGAGGGAATGTATATATCCATCTGCTGCTTGTCTTTGTCGCCACAGGCATCTGGCACGGCGCCGGTTGGGGCTTCCTTATATGGGGATTGTGGCACGGAGCCTTTCTCATACTGGAGAGATTATGCAGCAGGCATGCGGTAACGGATGACAGAAAACACAGAGTGCCCCAGCTTTTTTCGTGGATGTACACGATGCTCGTTGTGATGGTCGGATGGGTGGTGTTCCGCATTGTCGATTTGAGGCAGGCACTTACCTACCTTGCAGTCATGTTCGGCATCCGGAGAAATGCATTTACAGCATTTGGAATCCGGCACTATCTGACAAACCGGAACCTCTTTTTCCTGCTTGTGGCATGTATCTGTGCTCTGCCGATTGCACCGAAGATTCGGATAAAGCTCGGTACGTCTTCGGCGGTATTGCTTTTGGTGAAGCGGGCAGTGCTTTTGCTCCTTTTGGCGCTCAGCTTTTTGTTTATCATCAACAGCTCCTACAACCCGTTTATTTACTTCCGCTTTTGAGCGGATGAAACGGTCGTGCAATCAGCAAATGCTGTATCAGGAAAGGGATAGAAGATGAAGAAAAAGTGGATGGACCTTGTGTTCACTATTGCATTTATGCTTATGATTACAGTTCCTCTGCTCATGTTAAATACTGCTCCCGAGGTAGAGTCCATACAGGAAAACCGCATGCTGACGAGCTGGCCGGGAATTGGTTTTAACCGTGAGATCAATGAGTGGTACGGACATTATTTCGAGGACAGGATTGGTCTGCGCTCTCAGGCGGTGACGGCTTACACGAGTCTGACCTATCACATATTCGGTGAATTTGCCGAGGATATGCATATGTTTGGGACGGACGGCTATGTATTTCCGGCGGATGAGGGCTATATAGAGGCGTATCAGAGACTGCGCACCGACGAGGAATTGATCGGAAATTTTACGAAATACCTCAAACGGACAAAAGTATACTTGCAGCAGAGAGAAATCCCGTTCGTGTTTCTCGCCGGTCTTGACAAAAAGACGGTCTATCCGGAGTACATGCCTTCTTCCATCCATGTGCAGGAGGACAATGAGAGCATTATGGAAAGTCTTGCGGCGCACCTTGAGCGTGCGGACGTTCCCTATGTGATTCCGGTGGAAGAGTATATGCGGGAGAAGCAGACGAAGCAGCTTTATAACCGCATGTATGATTGTGCCCACTGGAACGATCTGGGAAGGATGACGGCGATTCGCATGGCAGACGAAAAGCTTGCGGAGCAGGGACTCGATATGCCGGTCATTGATGAGACGGATTACGATCTGACTTACGAACAGAGGGACCGGCTGGAGTTTGTGGAAGTGCCCATCGATGAGCAGGTGCCCGTATACCATTTAAAAAAGCAACCGACGCTCTGGGATGATTACGATCTGACTGCCAATGCATGGCTGGTCGAGGGAACGAGCATTCAGTACTACAGTAATTCCGATGCGCTGAAGAAAAAAAGAATTTTGATCTTTCACGACAGTTTTTTACAGGATGCCAAAGAATTTTACTGCGCCAGATACAGTCAGGTCTTTTTTGTAAGCAGGCAGAATTATGAATGTGTGCAATATTATGTCAACCTAATCCGACCGGATGCCGTGATTTTTGAAAATGCGGAGAGAGCCTTTGTAGATGATCTCTATGCATATACGAATCTGGCGAACGTGTGGTACGAGCCGCCCTATGAGAGCTTTGCTGATCTGACAGAGGCAGAGGCGGCGTTTCAAATTACGCTTACTGCTGCGGAGAACGCAGAAGAAAATGACGGCTCCTCCACGGATGAAATTCGCGTCAAGGTAGACGATGCAAGATCGTATTTTGTCCTGCAGGGTGAGGTTTTGCTTCCGCAGGAGCTGCATGGGGATCTCCGGGGGCTGCACTTGTACGCAAAATACAAAAAGAGATATTATGAAATCAATTATCCGGCGCTGACGGATGGGCAGCCGGGAGTTTTTGCAAAGCTCTCCGAAGGGCAAAAGAATGCGGCGCCGGAAGCTTTGGCACAGCAGGGCGATGCCGATCAGAGTGGGCGGATGCAGGACAGGCTTGCCTTTTATATGAATATGCGGATAGAAAACAAAAAGGAAATAAAGGGCGGTGTGCAGATGATTCTCGTGGACGAAAGCACGCATACGGAATATGTTGTCGGAACATTGGAGTTACGACAGTAGAGGAATGACCGACAACAGGAATGTCAGATGGCAGAAACATCAAACAACAGTGACAGCAGTGCGCGCGGGCACCAAAATCCGGCGCGGTAAACGCCCAAAATACAAATATTTTGTTCGTTTACTATAAAATAGGACAAAAGGACAAGAGGAGGCAGCATGAGCAAGGAAAGAGAATTTATCAAAATCAGAGGTGCGAACGAGCACAATCTTAAAAATGTGGATGTGGATATTCCGAGAAATGAGCTGGTGGTTCTGACGGGATTGTCAGGCTCGGGCAAATCATCCCTCGCGTTTGATACGATCTATGCGGAGGGACAGAGAAGATATATGGAGTCACTCTCCAGCTATGCAAGGCAGTTTCTGGGACAGATGGAAAAGCCGAATGTCGAAAAAATCGAGGGGCTGTCCCCCGCTATTTCGATCGATCAGAAATCCACGAACCGCAATCCGCGCTCCACGGTCGGAACCGTTACGGAAATCTATGACTATTTCCGCCTTCTGTATGCCCGCATCGGCATTCCGCATTGCCCGAATTGCGGCAAGGTGATCGCCAAGCAGACGGTTGATCAGATGGTGGATCAGATCATGAAGCTGCCGGCAGGGACGAAAATTCAGCTTCTCGCTCCGGTCGTCAGAGGCAAAAAGGGACGCCATGAGAAGGTGCTTGAGCGTGCCAAAAAGAGCGGCTATGTACGTGTCAGGGTCGATGGCAGCATCTACGAGCTTTCGGAGTCCATTACGCTCGATAAAAATATCAAACACACGATTGAGATTGTGGTTGACCGTCTTGTTGTAAAAGAGGGAATCGAGAAACGAATGACGGATTCCATCGAAAACGTATTGGGACTGACGGCGGGACTTTTGCTTGTCGATGTGATCGACGGCGAACCAATGAACTTCAGCCAGAGCTTTTCCTGTGCCGACTGCGGCATCAGTATCGATGAGATTGAGCCGAGAAGTTTTTCCTTTAACAATCCGTTCGGTGCATGTCCGGTCTGCTTCGGACTGGGTTACAAGATGGAATTTGATGTCGACCTGATGATTCCGGACAAGACAAAGAGTATCAACGAGGGGGCAATCACCGTGCTCGGCTGGCAGTCGTGCAATGAATCGGGAAGCTTTACAAACGCACTGCTTTTGGCGCTGTGCGAGCGGTATGGCTTTGATCTGGATACCCCTTACGAGGAATATCCGGATAAGATCAAGTATATTCTCGAGAAGGGAACGGACGGAGAGAGTGTCGATGTCTATTATGAGGGGCAGCGCGGAAAGGGGGTCTATCCGGTTGCGTTTGAAGGACTGATTCGGAATGTACAGAGACGCTACCGGGAGACCGGCTCGGAGACCACCAAACAGGAGTATGAGACGTACATGCGCATCACACCTTGCGGCGAATGTCACGGCATGCGGTTAAAGAAGGAGTCGCTTGCAGTTACGGTATGCGATAAAAACATTCATGAAATTACATCGATGTCCATCTTTCAGCTGCATCGCTTTATGCGGGATATGGAGCTGACCGAGCAGCAGAAAAAGATCGGAGCGCAGATTCTGAAGGAAATCGGTGCAAGAGTCGGCTTTCTTGTGGATGTCGGACTGGAATATCTTTCGCTGTCGAGGGCGACAGCCACCCTGTCGGGCGGTGAGGCTCAACGCATCCGGCTTGCAACGCAGATCGGTTCCGGACTCGTTGGTGTCTGCTATATTCTCGATGAGCCGTCCATCGGACTGCATCAGAGGGATAACGACAAGCTGCTTGCGACGCTCAAAAATCTGAAGGACATGGGCAATACGCTCATTGTCGTCGAGCATGATGAGGATACGATGCTTGCAGCGGATCATGTTGTGGATATCGGACCGGGAGCGGGCAGCCACGGAGGAGAGGTCATCGCACAGGGCACGGCGCAGGAGATTATGCAGGTGGAGAAGTCGATCACCGGACAGTATTTAAGCGGCAGAAAGCAGATTCCCGTACCGAAGATGCGCAAGCGTGCAAGCGGTTATCTGAAGGTGAAGGGAGCGGCGGAAAACAACCTGAAAAATATTGATGTGGACATTCCGCTCGGTGTCATGACTTGTGTGACGGGTGTCTCCGGTTCCGGAAAATCGTCGCTCGTCAACGAGATCGTGTACAAAACACTTGCGAAGGAGCTAAACCGTGCAAGGACGATTCCGGGCAAGCACAAAAAGATCGAGGGCATTAAAAAGCTGGACAAGGTCATCGATATCGATCAGTCCCCGATCGGAAGGACGCCGCGCTCGAACCCTGCGACCTACACCGGCGTGTTTGACCAGATCAGGGATTTATTTGCCGGAACGGCGGATGCCAAGGCAAGAGGCTACAAGAAGGGACGCTTCAGCTTTAACGTAAAGGGCGGAAGATGTGAAGCGTGCTCCGGTGACGGTATTATTAAAATCGAGATGCACTTTCTTCCGGATGTATATGTGCCTTGTGAGGTATGCGGCGGCAAGCGCTATAATCGGGAGACGCTCGATGTTTACTATAAAGGGAAAAATATCTATGACGTGCTGGATATGACGGTGGAGGAGGCTGTCAAGTTCTTTGAGAATGTCCCGAGCATCAAGCGCAAAATCGATACGCTCTACGACGTGGGACTTTCCTATGTCAAACTCGGTCAGCCGTCAACGACCCTCTCCGGAGGTGAGGCGCAGCGCATCAAGCTTGCAACGGAGCTGTCCAGACGCAGCACCGGTAAAACGATCTATATTCTGGATGAGCCGACGACCGGGCTGCACTTTGCGGATGTACACAAGCTGGTTGACATTCTCAAGCGGCTTGCGGAGGGCGGCAATACCGTTCTGGTCATCGAGCACAATCTGGATGTAATTAAGACGGCGGACTACATTATCGATATCGGACCGGAGGGCGGCGATAAGGGAGGTACGATCGTCGCGACCGGAACACCGGAGGAGGTGGCGGAAAATCCTGCTTCCTATACAGGCGTATTTATCAAAAAGATGCTTGAGCGCGCAAAGGAAACAGAAGTTTTATGACAGACCTCTAAAGTTTTCGGTGGTTTATCCGATAATTATAGTAGCAATGATATAACGGAAAGCATGGAAGCACAAAAGAAGCGGACGGAGCCGTTCCCTTTTTCTGTGCTTTTGTTATAATTGGTAAATTATTGTATCGGCAAGCCTTGAAAAACCTTTTTCTTTGCGCTATAATGACACCGTATGTTTAAATGAATTATAAAATGGAAATAGTATCTACAATGGTGATTATCAATTTATAGACAAGGAAAACAGAAAGGGGTAGAGAGGATGCAATACACGGACATCGGAATTGACTTGGGTACAGCTAGTATTTTAGTTTATATAAGAGGAAAAGGTGTCGTTTTGAAGGAGCCGAGCGTGGTCGCCTTTGACAGAGATACGAATAAGATCAAAGCGATCGGTGAGGATGCCAGACTGATGCTCGGACGTACACCGGGAAATATCGTTGCAGTCAGACCGCTCAGACAGGGTGTAATCTCCGACTATACAGTGACGGAGAAAATGATGAAATACTTTATTCAGAAGGCGCTCGGCAAGAGAACCTTCCGCAAGCCTAGAATTGCCGTATGTGTGCCGAGCGGTGTCACAGAGGTGGAGAAGAAGGCTGTTGAGGATGCGACCTATCAGGCAGGCGCAAGGGAGGTCTTTATCATTGAAGAGCCGATTGCGGCAGCAATCGGTGCGGGCATTGATATTTATAAGCCATGCGGAAATATGATCGTGGACATCGGAGGCGGTACTTCGGATATTGCAGTCATTTCACTCGGAGGAACGGTTGTGAGCGCTTCCATCAAAATCGCGGGGGATGACTTTGACGAGGCGATTGTCCGTTATATGAGAAAGAAGCATAATCTTCTGATCGGTGAGA
This sequence comes from Lachnospiraceae bacterium, assembly GCA_017476765.1. Taxonomy (GTDB): domain Bacteria; phylum Bacillota; class Clostridia; order Lachnospirales; family Lachnospiraceae; genus JAFUZE01. Next base: position 4,467 of record JAFUZE010000063.1, on the reverse strand, counting down.
GAACTGCCGAGGATCTGAAAATCAAGATCGGTTCCGCATACAAACGCCCGGAGGTCGATACTCTTGACGTGAGAGGACGTAATCTTGTCACCGGACTTCCGAGAACGGTACAGGTGACTTCCGAGGAGACAGAGGAAGCTTTAAAGGAAACAACATCACAGATTATAGAGACCATTCACAGCGTTCTGGAGAAAACACCTCCGGAGCTTGCCGCAGATATCGCGGACCGGGGCATTATTTTGACCGGAGGCGGAAGCCTTCTGCGGGGACTGGAGGATTTGATTTCTTCCAAGACCGGTATCAATACGATGACAGCGGAAGATCCGATGACCTGCGTGGCAATCGGTACCGGCAAGTATGTGGAGTTTCTGGCAGGATACAAGGAGGAAATCAGTTAAGAGCACACCAGTGCACCGGCACGTTCATATGCAAACTAACTCCTTGTCTATTGGCTCGATAGCGTATGTCAAAAAGCCTCGACGATGCTAGTACTTTGTGCTGTGCCGGTACACGGAATTATGGAGGGTAACGATGGTAAAAGGCTTATATACCGCTTACACCGGTATGATCAATGAGCAGAACAGGATGGATGTCCTGACACACAATCTGGCAAATGCCGATACGACAGGATATAAGAAGGAAGGCGCAACAAGCCAGTCCTTTGATTCCGTTCTCGCTTATAAGATCAAGGATACGACCGATGTGGCAAGGGGAAGGAAAATCGGAAAGATGTCTCTTGGTGTCAAGGTCGGCGAGACCTACACGGATTTCAGCGAGGGCTCCATGAGACAGACGGACAACACCTACGATCTTGCACTGACGGACAGCGGTTTCTTTACCGTAGAGTTTACCAACAAGGCGGGGCAGACTTCCATCAAGTACACGCGCGACGGCTCCTTCACAGCTACGCAGGAGGGGTATCTTGTCACGAAGGACGGCGATTATGTACTGGATAACGGCGGCAGGCATATTCAGGTTGATCCGCTTGCAGAGGTCACGATTGACAGGAACGGAAACATCTATCAGAACGGCTCGGCAGTGGCGGCGCTCGGAATCGCAGATTTTGAGGATTATAATTATCTGGAGCACTACGGCGAGAATTATTATCAGCCGCTTGAGGGCGCTACGATGAAACAGGCACAGGGACAGGTGCTTCAGGGCTATTTGGAAATGGCAAACATGCAGGTTGTCTCGGAGATGGTGCAGCTCATTTCCGTGACGAGGCAGTATGAGTCGAATCAGAAAATCATTCAGACGATCGACGGTTCTCTGGAAATTGCGGCGAATCAGCTCGGCAAGGTTTAAGATAAATGTCGCAGGATAGGAAAATACTTAGGAGGTAACGTTATATGGTCAGATCGCTTTGGACAGCCGCTACGGGCATGATCGCACAGCAGACAAACGTGGATACGATTGCCCACAATTTATCAAATGTCAATACAACAGGTTATAAAACAGAGGTTGCAGAGTTTAAGTCGCTGCTCTATCAGACGCTACAGACAAAGACAACGACTGCGAACGTGGAACAGAAGCCGATCGGTGCACAGGTCGGTCTGGGTGTGCGCAACTCTTCGATTACCTCGATCTTCCGACAGGGCAGCTTTTTGGAATCGTCATCACCGTCATCCTTTGCGATTGACGGAAAGGGTTTTTTTGCAGTGCAGGGCGATGACGGGGAAACCTATTACACAAGAAACGGTAATTTCAACTGGTCAATCGATACAAAGGGTCTGAGTCTCACGACCTCGGACGGACTTCCGGTGCTGGATACGCAGGGAAGACCGATCACCTTGAACGGTGAATATACATCGAGTGAGATTACGATCACTTCAAACGGTACGATCTGCTATCCGGATGCGAACAACAATCCGCAGTCACTCGGCATCACGATCGGGCTGACACAGTTTCAGAATCCGGCGGGTCTGGAAAAACTTGACAGCTCTCTTTATGCACAGTCGGATGCGAGCGGGGCTGCCATCAACGAGGCAACGGCGACTAATCTTCAAAAGAGCAAGGTCGTGCAGGGATATCTGGAGGGCTCCAACGTGCAGGTTGCGGACGAGATGGTCAATCTGATCGTGGCACAGCGTGCTTACGAGATGAACTCCAAAGCCATTACGGCTTCCGATGAAATGTTACAGCAGGCTAACAACTTGAGGAGATAAATCCGCCGTGCGGCAGCCTGCGTGCGCCGAATGCCAAAAGATGCGCAGCATCTTTCCGCAAGCCATATCCGATGCTCAAATTTATTTGAAAGCATCGGGTATGGCTTGCGGAAACAGCACGAAGTGCTTTTGGCGTTTGGAGTGTGCGGGAACTGACATAGGGCGGATGCCGAACATGAATAAATTGCCGGTCTTTGATTACCGGCAGGAACAGAAGAACCTCCGGCAATTTATGAATGTTTTATTTTTATTCTTTTCCGGTTATTGAACAAACAGAGGTGAGAGCAATGGATATCAGCAGTTTGGGAAGCAGCTATCTGACCGGGACAGCTGCCGGTGCAATAGAACAGGGCAGAGATACGACCGCATCGAAAATTTCAGGTCTCAGTTCGGGCAATCTGAAAGGTGCATCGGATGATGAACTGATGGATGTGTGCAAGCAGTTTGAGGCATACTTTTTGGAGCAGGTCTTTAAGGAGATGCAGAAAACGGTGCCTCAGAATGAGGAGATGTCAAGCTCCACCAAGCAGCTGCAGGATTATTTCAAGGACGAGCTTGTCAAGGAATATTCGGCGCAGTCGACGGAAAAGGAAGGGCTCGGACTTGCCCAGATGCTCTATGAGCAGATGAAGCGCAACGTGCAGTCTTGATTCCTGATTTGAAAATCGCACCGAATCGTGCATTTCGGGGCTTACAAATGGTTTTCGGCGTCAAACGCAAAAAAGTATTCTGCGCGATTGGTTCAGTTATTTGAAGAACGTTCTGCTATATGCGGATGATAGAGAAAAAGTACATAACAGGGGCTGTCATTTTTGACAGCCTCTTTGCGTGTATGGGAAAAGGGGTTTGAAGTGGAAACAGTTACAGGCTACGTGGAGCATATTATATACAGAAACAGCGACAACGGTTATACGGTGCTCAAGTTTGTTTCCGACGACGAGGAAGAATTTACAATGGTCGGAACCTTTGAGGCGATCGACAAGGGAGAGACGCTGGAGGTACAGGGGGAAAAGACACAGCACCCGCTGTATGGAGAGCAGTTTAAGATGGACTCCTATACCGTCAGGATACCGGAGGATGTCGACGGAATACGGCTGTATCTTGCCTCCGGTGCTGTCAAAGGGGTAGGTGCAAAGCTTGCGGAGCGCATCATAGCGAAATTCGGCGCACAGACGCTGACAATCATGGAGGAGGAGCCCGAGAGGCTCGCAGAGATCAAGGGCATCAGTGAGCGGAAGGCGAGAGAGATCGGTATTGCCGTGGAGGAGAAAAAGGACATCCGGGATGCGATGATTTTCCTGAAGGGCTATGGAATCTCCAATGTACTGGCACTCAAGATCTATGAAGCCTACAGGGATCGGCTCTATCAGGTCATCCGGGAAAATCCTTACAAGCTGGCGGAGGATGTGAGCGGCGTGGGCTTCCGGATCGCAGATGAGATCGCAAGGAAAGCAGGGCTGATGCCTGACTCCGAATACCGTATCCGCTGCGGATTGCTCTATGTGCTCTCGGTGGCAGGCACGCAGGGACATACCTATCTGCCGCTCCCGCTGGCACTCGAGCGGGCTTCGGAGCTTTTGGGGGTGGAGCTGGAGCAGGTGGAGATGGAGCTGAAAAACCTGGCGATGGAGCGGAAGCTGATTGTCAAAAAGGATGAGGTCTACCACAGCAGCGCTTATTATGCCGAGCTGCAAAGCGCCAAGCTGCTCGCAGGCCTGAATCAGTCCTTCGTTCTAGAGGGAAGGGACACCGGGGAGGCGGAGGCTGCCGTCCTAAAAAAAATCATGCAAATCGAGCAGCAGAGCGAGATCACGCTGGATGCCCTACAAAAGGAAGCGGTCATCGCCGGTGCCTTAAACGGTGTGCTGATCATCACCGGGGGACCGGGAACCGGCAAGACGACGACTATCAACACGATTATCCGCTATTACGAAAAGGAAGGTCTGGATTTCTGCCTTGCCGCACCTACGGGAAGAGCGGCGAAGCGCATGACGGAGGCAACCGGATATGAGGCAAAGACGATCCACAGGCTTTTGGAGTTGAACGGAGCTGCAGCGGAAAATCAGTCGGCAAGTTATTTCGAGCGAAACGAAGACAATCCTCTCGAGGTTGATCTCATCATCATCGACGAGATGTCGATGGTGGATATTTATCTGTTTCTGGCACTGCTCAAGGCGATCAGTGTCGGAACGCGGCTCATTCTGGTTGGCGATATGAACCAGCTGCCGTCCGTAGGTCCGGGAAAGGTCTTAAAGGATTTGATTGAGAGCGGAAGCTTCCGTGTCGTGAAGCTGGAAAAAAT
>JAFUZE010000062.1 GCA_017476765.1 Lachnospiraceae bacterium | reverse complement strand
CGATATCGATGCGGACGTATTTCCATAATGTACTGGAAAATATCGCACATATCCAGCAGATTCGCATGCGTGTGAACCGACCGGTGATTGTCGAGAAGGACAGGGTGGAATATTTTCTCGGCAGGCAAGGTGATTTCCTGCTGGAGGAGACGCGCGCATGGAGAATTTCCGGAGAGGAGATGGAGCAGCTGATCAACTCCGTTTGCGGCTATTCCCCGTATGCCTTTTATGAGGAATTAAAAAAAGGGTATATTACGATAGCCGGCGGTCATAGAATTGGAGTAGCCGGACAAGTCATCACCGAAGGCGAACAGATTGCAGGAATCAAAAACATCCGTTTTCTCAATATTCGGATTTCTCACGAGGTTCCGGGTGCGGCAGACCGGCTTGTGCCGCTTTTGTACGAGAACGGACAGCTTTTAAATACACTGCTCATATCACCGCCGGGATACGGCAAGACAACGATGCTGCGCGATCTGATCCGGCAGATTTCGGACGGGAACCGTTATGCGAAGGGAATGAGTGTCGGGGTCGTGGATGAACGGTCGGAGATTGCGGGCTGTTATATGGGAATTCCGCAAAACGATGTGGGGATTCGGACGGATGTCCTCGACGGATGTCCGAAGCAATTCGGAATGATGATGCTTATCCGATCGATGGCACCTTTAGTCGTCGCAATCGATGAACTTGGCTGCCCGGAGGATGTGGAGCAGCTGAAAAGAGTTGTGCACTGCGGATGCCGCATTTTGGTCACGATGCATGGACAAAGTCTGGACGAGATTCAGTCAAAGCCGTTTGCAAGGGAGTTAGTCAGGGACAAGTATTTCAGGAGATATGTGATTCTGAAGGGCGTTGCACAAGGCCGTCAGTCGTTCAGGCTGCTCGATGAGGAGGGAAGACTATGTTTAAGATGATTGGCGCAGTACTGACGCTGCTTTCAAGCTCTGCGCTCGGCTTTTGCTTTTGCGAGGAGCTTGTGCAAAAGCAGGGAACTTTGCAGAAGCTTATGGAGATGATGGAGTATATTTCAGGTCGTATTTTGGTCGAATGTGATTCCTTATCGGACGCTTTTCGGCATACAGCGGAGCGCGTGGAGGAGCCTTATGCCGCTTTTTTGCATCAGGTAAGTGACCGTATGGGCGGTGAGGAAGGAATTACCTTGAGCCGGATCTGGCAGGAGGAGGCGCAGCATCTGGAGCCTGTCATTGGCAGGGAGGAGACGGAGGAGCTTTCGAAATGCATGGGTCAGACAGGCTTTTCGGATAAAACACAGCAGAGCGGATGCCTGCGGCAGTATTGTGAATATTTGCGGAAAAAAACGGAGGAGATCGAGAGAACAAAGGCGGAGAAGTGCAAGGTATATAAAGCTATCGGGATTATGGCGGGCGCATTGTGCGTCATCATCCTGTGGTGAGAAGGCGGAGAAAGGATATGGATGGATGAGCATAGGCATTTTATTTAAGATTGCGGCGGTTGGCATTTTGGTGACGATTTTAGGACAGGTCTTAAAGCATAGCGGGAGAGATGAACAGGCATTTTTAGTTGGGCTTGCAGGTTTGATCATCGTTCTTTCGTGGGTCGTCCCTTACATTGTGGACTTGTTCGAAACGGTGGAGGCATTTTTTTCATTTTGAGGAGGCGGATATGTCAGTTGTCAAAGTAGCTTTTCTTGCCGTGAGCATTGTTGTGATGGCTTCGATTTTCAAGCAGTATAAGCCGGAATTTGGTCTGTACCTTGTCATCACGGCCAGCCTGTTTTTGTTCTCCCTGATTCTCAGGGATATAACCGGGCTTGCGGCGGTCTATGAGCAGTTTGAGGAGAGTATGGGAGAATACAGGGAGTTTCTCGGCATCCTCATGAAGGTTATAAGTATCACTTATCTGTGTGAGCTGTGTGCGGGAATCTGCAAGGATGCCGGGTATCAGACGCTGGCGGAGCAGGTGGAGCTGTGTGCAAAGGTGTCGATCTTTTTGATGGGCGTGCCGATCCTGATGCTGTTAATTGGTGAGATAAGGGGATTTCTTGTATGAATACCTATGAGCTTTTGCGGACCTTCGATCTGGAAAAAATAGAGGGATTTCTGGATAAGCTGATGCCGGATGGCGGGCTTTCGTTCGGTCAGCTGGTAGTCGGAATGATGAGCGGAGATATCGACGGCAGCTTCTACCTGCTGTGGAGTGCGCTCAAGCAGTCTTGCCTGTACGGGTTTTCCGACGGTAAAAAGCTCTTTGCCACGCTGCTGCTGTTCGGAATCATGGGGGCTTTGCTCAAGAATGCTTCCGGTATGCTCAAGGGAAAGCAGGCGATGCAGCTTGCCGGATATTTTGTGCTTCTTCTCGCTGCACTGTCGCTGTTTCAAGGGTTTGACACGGCGCTTACGATCTGTCAGACGGTTGTTTCGAACAGTTCGGATTTTATGCGCATCTTCTTGCCGGTGTTCTGCCTCAGTCTGGGGCTTACGCATGGGACGATGACTGCTTACGGGTATTATCAGTTCGTGTTCCTCGTCATCTACCTTTTGCAGGTGGTGCTGCTGCGCATTTTTCTGCCCTGCACGAAGTGCTATCTCTTTCTGGCATTTATGAATCAATTATCGCAGGATCGCAGGTTTGAAGGGATTTTGCATCTGCTCGAAAAGGGAATCAGTATGGGCTTTAAGGTGCTGACGTATGTTGTTCTCGGAAGCGGCATGCTGCGTTCCTTTTTGTTTGTTCAGGTGGACCATGTAAATAAGACGGTGCTGAACAAGGCAATCGGGGCAATTCCGATAGTCGGGGATGTGACGGACTCGGCGACGCAGATTTTGCTTTCCTGCGCCGCACTCGTTAAGGGGAGCCTCGGAAGCGCCGCACTGATCGTGCTTGTGCTTGTGTGTTTGCTGCCGCTGTCCAAGCTGTTGTTCCTCTATGCCTCGCTTCAGCTCTCTGCGGCGTTTTTGGGGATTTTAGGGGAAAAGGAGCTGATGCGCACGGTGCAGCAGGCGGGAAAGGGGTATTTCTTTTTGTTCCAGATTGCCGTGCTCACGCTTCTGACATTTGCCCTGAGCGTAGCGATGATGCTGCAGCTGAAAGCAGGGTGAACGAATCGGAAACGGGTGTTTTGCAATCATCTGATAAAAGGATTGTATAAGGAGGAGACATGTGGATGGAATATGTCAAGCGGCTCTGCTGCTTTCTGCTCATTGCGGAAACGCTGCTGAAGCTGTGCCCATCGCCGAAATACGAGGGGTATATGAAAATGCTGACCGGTCTGATCTGTCTGATCATGATCTGTGTGCCGCTCACATCGCTTTTTCATCCGGATGCCGGAGGGCAAGTGCCGGAGCTTGCAGACTTTGAGCAGCAGGTACGGGAAACGATGGAGGAAGCGAGAGAGCGGATGAGGGACGAGTTCGGAGAACAGCTTGGAAAACAACTCGGTGAACAACTAGGAGAACAATTCGGAGAGGGGTGGAAAGCAGATGAAACGTTCGTTACAGACGGTTTTAGGTAAAATAGGGAAGGACCGCTTTGCGATACTCTTTCTGGCAGGGCTTTTGCTTTTGATCGTG
>JAFUZE010000061.1 GCA_017476765.1 Lachnospiraceae bacterium | reverse complement strand
GAGTTATGGACTTTAAGGTTGCGGGAACTCATGACGGTATCACGGCAATCCAGAGGGATATCAAGATTCACGGTCTGACCAGACCGATCGTGGAGGAGGCAATCGCCAGAACAAAGGAGGCAAGGGAGCTGATTATCAATGATATTCTGACTCCGGTCATTGACAAGCCTCGCAGCGAGGTCGGCAAGTATGCACCGAAGATCGTCCAGATCAGAATCGATCCGGAGAAGATCGGTGATGTTGTCGGACAGCGCGGTAAGACAATCAATGAGATTATTGCCAGAACCGATGTCAAGATCGACATTACGGATGATGGGGCTGTTTCCATCTGCGGCACGGATCCGAAGAAGATGGATGAGGCAGTGGAAATGATCAATGTCATCGTGACCGATTTTGAAGAGGGTCAGATCTTCAAGGGCAAGGTCGTGAGCATCAAGGAATTCGGTGCGTTTATCGAGTTCGCACCGGGCAAGGAAGGCATGGTTCACATTTCCAAGATCGCAAAGGAGAGAATCCGCCGTGTCGAGGATGTGCTGACTTTAGGTGATGAGGTGAAGGTGATCTGTCTTGGAAAGGACAAGATGGGCAGAATGAGCTTCTCCATCAAGGATGTTCCGGCAAATAAGGAAGCGTAAGCGTAGCTGATTGCAGACCAAATCAGTTGCTCATAAACAGTTAAGGGTATATAACACAACCGGCTTTTGGTATGGACAACAAAGCCGGTTTGTTGTATTAGGAACAGAAGAAGGAGGGAGAACGATGGGATTTTTTTCCAATCTGTTTGGCGGAAACAAGAAGGAAATTGCAAGATTGTATACAGAGTTTGGAGAGGAGAAGGCGAAGCTCTGTATGGAGCATGAGCGTGAGATCGCGCAGCTCAAAAAGGAGCAGGAGGAAAAGCTGAAAAAGATGAAGGATCTCTATGCCGAGCAGCTCGACGAGGTACAGGCGGCGTTCCGCAAGAAGACGGCATCCTTAAAGCAGGAATTTGAGGAGTATAAGAGCGAGAATGATGCGGCGGTAGTCAAGGAATCGCACGAGGCGGAGCTGGAAAAAATGAAAAAGCTCTATGCCGAGCAGCTCGATGAGGTGCAGACAGCTTTCCGTGAAAAAAATTCATCGATCAAGCAGGAGTATACGGAACGGGAGAAGGAAATTGTCAAAGAGCTTAATGAGAGCCATGAGGCGGAGCTTGACAAAATGCGCAAGCTCTATGATGAGCAGCTCGATGAGGTGCAGGAGGCATTCCGCAAGAAAAATAAGGAGCTGCAGGATCAGCTTGATAAGCTTCGCGCACAGATCGGCAATCTGTTATCCTTATAAGTGTCGCAGTCCGTTCACGATGGGATGCGGCGGTATTTCACAAATCGGCATGGTTGGTATCGTACTGACTCTGCCGATTTTATTATTTTTAAGTGTTATAAAAAGGGGAAGAGCCATAGCATCGCTATGGCTCTTTTTGGGGAAATTGTGTAAAAGGGAATATCTAAACTAAGTTAGATAATGAATCAAAAAGTATCTTATGTCGTATAAGAACTTTTCTCCATATATCATAACATATTTCAACAAAAAGTCCAGTCTCAAATTAAAAAAAATTGTACTTTTTTTTATACATTTATTTTTTGACGGAAAACGAATTTGGAAGAAAAATAAAAGGAGTCATAAGTCCGAAAGAGCATCATATATTGATGTAGGAGGTGGCAAAATGGGGGACAAGAATAGTATCGGAAAGATTATTCCGATAT
>JAFUZE010000007.1 GCA_017476765.1 Lachnospiraceae bacterium | reverse complement strand
CAAATCAGTTGTAATCAAGTATAATGGATATAATTGCTGATAAGGAGAGTATTAAGATGGGATTTTCACCGGATGTCAGTATATCGGCAGTCACTGTTTTTATGCAGGGGCTTTTGAGCTTTTTTTCTCCGTGTGTCCTGCCGCTTCTGCCGCTTTACATCGGTTATCTTTCCGGCGGAACTGCGACTCGCACCGAAGATGGGAAAATGTCTTACAGCAGGGGAAAGGTTCTGACGGGCACCTTGTTTTTTGTCCTCGGAATCAGCTTTGCTTTCTTTGTTCTGGGGCTTGGCATGACGGCAATCGGAATGTTTTTCGGCTCAAATCAGTATCTGTTTGCGAGAATCGGAGGTATTTTTGTCATCCTGCTCGGGCTGTATCAGCTGGGGCTCTTCGGAAACTCCGATGTTTTGAGCAGGGAAAGACGGCTGCCGTTTCACTTTGAGAGCATGGCAATGTCACCGCTGACAGCGCTTCTCATGGGATTTGTGTTCAGTTTTGCGTGGACACCCTGTGTCGGACCGGCACTGTCGGGTGTACTGCTTCTGGCTGCTTCCGCATCGTCGAAAGCGACCGGCTTTCTGCTGATCGGAGTTTATACTTTAGGGTTTGTCATTCCGTTTCTGGCGGTTGGTCTGTTTACGACCTCTCTTCTGGAGCTGTTTAACAGACACAGAGATATCGTGCGTTATACGGTGAAGGTCGGAGGCGTGCTGCTGCTTTTCATGGGCTTTATAATGCTGACCGGCACAATGAACGGTGTAACCGGCTATCTTGCACGAATCTCGCAGCCGCATGGCAATCAGGAGGAGGCTTCTGCGCAGACGGATGCGGAGGAAACGCAGGCGGGAGATGAAGAGGCGAAAACAGGAAACGGAGAAGCCGGGGATGAAACCGGAAGAAGTGAGAGCGGATCAGGAAATGCAGATGCGAAGGAAAAGACCGGAAGCGATAAGAATGAATCCGGCGGTCAGGAGTTGATGCCGGCGGTGGATTTCGAGCTGACCGATCAATACGGAACGGCGCATCGATTGTCTGATTATAAAGGAAAGACTGTATTTCTCAATTTCTGGGCGACGTGGTGTCCGCCTTGCAGGGCTGAGATGCCCGCGATTCAGAATCTCTATGAAAAATATCAGGTAAACGGAGACGGGGAGGTTGTCATCTTAGGCGTTGCAGGTCCGAACTTCGGGGAAGAGATGGATGCGGAAGGAATTAAGGGCTTCCTTGAGGAGAACGGGTATACGTATCCTGTCGTGATGGATGAGACAGGAAGTCTGTTTGGGCAGTATTATATCACGGCTTTTCCGACTACCTTCATGATTGACAGGGACGGAAATGTTTTCGGCTATGTTCCCGGAAGCATGACGGAGGATATGATGGAGCGTATTATCGACCAGACAGTGCGGGGATGGTAAAAAGTACAGCTCCTTTACCGAAGCGCCGGAGACCTTTACATTTTGAAAAATGCCCGGGAATCCGGTGCCTGAATCAATCGGGCAGATGATGTGACGGAAGCATTAGGAAACGCCGCATGAGCCGGAGTGCGAGATAAGAGACGGTCATGAAAGGATCTGCACCTCATTGTCAGAGAGCTGCAGGTCTTTTCGTCCTATGGGAAATTCCGTCGGATTTCTGCTTCGGACGGGACGTTTCGCAGCTATCTAACATGCGGAAAAAAAGAGAGAGGGTGTCAGGCTTATGATTTATCGGGAATTAGGAAATACGGGATTGAAGGTCAGTGAAATCGGCATGGGCTGTGAGGGCTTTGCCGAGAATAACTATGAAATGACAAAAGAGCTTTTTGACGAGGCGGAAAGGCTCGGCATCAATTATTTTGATCTGTATACTTCAAACCCTCAGGTGCGGGCAGCAGTCGGGAGGGCGCTAAGGGGCAGGAGAGAGCAGTTCCTGATTCAGTCTCATATTTGTTCGGTGTGGAAAAACGGACAATACTTAAGGACAAGGAATCTTAAGGAGGTAAAAGAGGGCTTCGAGGAGATGATGGAGCTTTTGGGCACGGATTACCTCGATGTGGGCATGATTCATTACTGTGATGCGATGTCCGACTGGAATACGATTGTAGAAAACGGCATTCTGGACTATGCGGTCGGGTTAAAAGCGGAAGGAAGAATCCGTCATATCGGTTTAAGCTCTCACAATCCGCTCGTTGCACTTGCCGCGGTGGAGACCGGAAAGCCGGAGGTTTTGATGTTCAGCGTCAACCCTTGTTATGATCTTCAGCCGGCGAGCGAGGACGTGGAAGATCTGTGGGCGGATGAGGCATATGAAGCGCAGCTTACCAACATGGATCCGGACAGGCAGAGATTATATGAGACCTGTCAGCGTATGGGTGTGGGAATCACAGTCATGAAGGCATTCGGCGGCGGCGACCTGCTCGATGCTTCGCTGTCCCCTGCGGGAGTCGCACTTACCGCAAATCAGTGCATTCATTATGCGCTCAGCCGTCCGGCGGTAGCGACGGTGCTTGCCGGTGCGCACAGCGCAGCGCAGTTTCGCCAAAGTGCCGCTTATGAGGAGGCGGGCGAGCAGGAGCGGGATTATGCGGCGGCGTTTGCTTCTTTTCCGAAGATAAACTGTGAGGGTCACTGCATGTATTGCAGTCATTGCGAGCCATGCCCGGTGAAAATCGATATCGCTTCGGTCACGAAGTTTTTGAATCTGACGATTGCGCAGTCCTCTGTTCCTGAAACCGTGCGGGAGCATTACAAGGTACTTGAACATCATGCAGGCGAATGCATCCGGTGTGGTGCGTGCGAGACGAGATGCCCGTTCGGCGTTTCCGTTCGGGAGAATATGAAGAAGGCGGCTGCGGTGTTCGGGTACTAGCGTTCAGGTACTGGCGCAGCGTCTTTGACAAGTAGATGCCAAGTCATTATAATGAGAAAGGACGTCGTTTCTACAGGCTTTTTTCTTTATAAGAAAAAGAATAAACAAAAAAGAATCAAAGAGAAAGAATAAAACAAAAAGAATGAAAGAGGAAGAGAGAAAACTGCAAAAGCGCTTTATTGACCTTGCCAATCAGGCATATCAGAACGATACATTCTGCTTTACAAACTTTTTATCGATGGCAGATGCGAATATTCTCTATGAAAGTGTGGATGCGAGACAGGTTGAGACCTTCGGTGGCATGGAGGGCTGTGAGAGGGTTATTGCCAGATTCGGCAATCAGGAGGAGCTGGGGTATGAGATTCCTTATCCGATTGCAGTTTTAAAGATTGAACCGCTGATCGAGAAATTTGCAGATCAGCTGACACACAGAGATTTTTTAGGGGCATTGATGAATCTCGGCATTGAGCGGGAGGTTCTCGGCGATATCCGGTTGGACGGCAAGACGGCATATTTGTTTGTTGTTGAGAGTATGGCGGAATATATCCAGCAGAATCTGGACAAGGTAAAGCATACGAGTGTGCGCACCGTGCGGCTTTCCGAGGTGCCGGAGCTGCTTTCCGTTCATCCGGAGGAGAGAGAAATCCTTGTGGCATCGAAGCGGCTGGACGTGGTCATTGCAAAGGTGTACAATCTCTCGCGCAGCAAGGCACTTGATTTATTCCGTGAGAAAAAGGTCTTTATCGGTGGAAGAACGCAGGAGAACAACAGTTATTCGCTCAAGGACGAGGATGTGGTCACGGTGCGCGGCTTTGGCAAATTTATATATGAAAAAGAGAATTACGAGACAAAGAAAGGTCGTCTATGTCTGACAATCAAGGAATACGTTTAAATAAATATCTGGCGGCAGCCGGTGTGTGTTCAAGGCGGGAGGCTGACCGGCTCATTGAACAGGGGAGGGTCTGCGTAAATGACAGGAAAGCGAAGGTGGGCGATGTGGCTTTGCCGGGCGATGTCGTGAGCGTAAACGGCAAGGTGCTGATCGGCGCACAGCAAAAACAGGTCTATGCGTTTTATAAACCGGTCGGTTTGACCTGTACCGAGAGAGACCCATTTGCGAAAAGGACGGTCAAGGCGTATGTGGATGAGACCCTGCGGCCGGATGTGCGCCTGACGTATGCGGGCAGGCTGGATCGGGATTCGGAGGGGCTTTTGCTTCTCACCAATGACGGCGATCTGATTCATGCCCTGATGCGCAGTGCAAACCGCCATGAAAAGGAGTACATTGTCAAGGTCAATAAGGAAGTGACCGTCGATTTTGTGAAGCGGATGAGCAAGGGCGTTTATTTGAAGGAGCTTGAGCAGATGACCAGAGCCTGTGCGGTGGAAAAAATCGGCAGATACACGTTCCGGATCGTTCTGACACAGGGACTGAACAGACAGATACGCCGTATGTGCAGTGCGTTTGGCTATCAGACGGTAAGCCTGAAACGAGTGCGCATAAACGGCATTTTGTTAGGCAGTCTGACACCCGGACAGCTGCGCAGGATTACCGGTGAGGAACTGCAAAAGTTGTATGAATCTGTGGGTATGTGAGGATAGAAGTAAGGACGACACAAGTCGGCAGGCATATCGGCAATCAGGTGCAAATCGGCACCTATTCGGAGGGGGATGGAAACCGCCGATGCAATTAGGGAAACACTGATTAAGTGTTTCCCGCACGAAATTCGCAGGCACAAAGTGCCTTTCCGCAGCGAATTTCTGCGTATCCATGCGGAGCAATCTAAGGAAAAGCTGATTTAATCAGCGTTTCCTTAGAAATCAAGAAGGAAAATGGTGTGAGTATGGCAGAACAGACAGAACGAACGGCGCAGAATGGCCGAATTGAGAGAATGAGGCAGTTAGTAAGCCTTCTTAGGGAGGCATCGAAAGCATATTACGCAGAGGATGCGGAAATCATGTCAAACCGTGAGTACGATGCTCTTTATGATGAACTGGAGCAGCTCGAGGCGCAGACCGGCATGGTGTTGGCGGGCAGTCCGACGATTACCGTCGGCTATGAGGCGGTGGAGGAGCTTCCGAAGCAGCGCCATGAGCAGCCGATGCTCTCCCTTGCAAAGACAAAGGAGCGTGAGGAGTTAAGAAGTTGGCTTGGCGATAAGGAAGGACTTTTGTCGTGGAAGCTGGACGGACTGACGATCGTGCTGACGTATGAAAACGGACAGCTGACGCAGGCGGTGACGAGAGGAAACGGGGAGGTCGGAGAGGTCATCACGAACAATGCGAAGGTCTTTGTCAATGTGCCGCTTGCGATTCCCTTTAAGGGCAGTCTCGTGCTGCGCGGCGAGGCGGTTATCACCTACTCCGACTTTGAAAAGATCAACCGGGAGATTGAGGATGTCGATGCAAAATATAAAAATCCGCGCAATCTGTGCAGCGGTTCGGTAAGGCAGCTGAGCAATGCGATTACGGCGAGGCGGAGAGTCCGGTTTTATGCCTTCTCGCTTGTGCAGGCGGTGGAAAACGGGCAGGATGCGGCGTTTGACAACAGCAGGGAGCAGCAGTTTTTGTTCTTAAAGGAGCAGGGCTTTGATGTCGTGGAATATCATAGGGTGACCGCAGAGACCATTCTCGGTCAGATCGAAGAGTTCTCAGCGAAAATCGAGACATATGATATCCCGTCGGACGGGCTCGTGCTCATTTATGATGACATTGCTTACGGACGCTCGCTCGGCAGAACGGCAAAGTTTCCGAGAGATTCCATTGCTTTTAAATGGCAGGACGAGATCCGCGAGACGACGCTTACGGAAATTGAGTGGAGCCCGAGCCGTACCGGACTGATCAACCCGGTTGCAATCTTTGAGCCGGTGGAGCTGGAGGGAACGACGGTCAGCCGTGCGAGTGTTCACAATATCAGCATTATGAAAGGGCTGGAGCTCGGAATTGGAGATCAAATTACGGTCTATAAGGCGAATATGATCATTCCGCAGATCGCCGAGAATCTGACAAGGAGCGGCGTGAAGCATATCCCGGAGAAATGTCCGGCGTGCGGCGGGAGAACGGAAATCCGCAGCATAAATGAGGTAGAGTCGCTCTACTGCACAAATCCTGACTGCGAGGCAAAAAGGATCAAGGCATTTACGCTTCTTGTCAGCCGGGATGCGCTGAATATCGACGGTCTTTCGGAGGCGACTTTGGAAAAGCTCATCGCGAAGGGATTGATTCATTCGTTTGCCGATATGTTTCATCTGGATCGTTACAAGGAGCAGATAACCGGAATGGAGGGCTTCGGGGAAAAATCGTATCAGAACCTGATGGAGAGCATCGAAAAAGCACGTTCCTCCAATCTGGTCAGAGTTGTGTATGGACTCGGAATCGCAGGCATCGGTCTTGCCAATGCCAAGATGCTGTGCAGGCAGTTTGATTATGACATCGAAGTGCTGCGCAGGGCATCGGAGGAACAGCTTGCGGAGATTGACGGAATCGGAAGCGTGCTCGCAAAAGGAATCGTTGACTTTTTTTCAAAAGAAAGCAATAATACTATGTTAGACGCACTGCTTGCGGAGCTTTCGCTCGAAAAGCCGGAGTCATCCGGCGCAGAGCAGATGTTTGCGGGAAAGGTCTTTGTCGTGACCGGCAGCGTGGAGCACTTTGCGAACCGAAATGAGCTGAAGGCAGTGATTGAGGAGCGCGGCGGCAAGGTGACCGGCAGCGTGACCTCAAAGACGGATTACCTGATCAACAATGATGTGAACTCCACATCGGGAAAAAATAAAAAGGCGAAGGAATTATCGATACCGATTATTTCGGAGGATGATTTTTTGGCGATGATGGAAGGAAGATAAGAAATGCCAATCAAGACGCAGAACGATTTGCCGGCAAAAAAAATACTGGAGAATGAAAATATTTTCGTCATGGGAGAGACGAGAGCGATTCATCAGGAAATACGACCGCTCAAAATCTGCATTCTGAATCTGATGCCGGTCAAGCAGGATACCGAGCTGCAGCTTTTGCGTGCACTGTCCAATACCCCCCTTCAGGTGGACGTGACCTTCCTGATGATGGATACGCATGTGTCGCTCAATACGTCCGCCAGCCATATCAATAAATTTTATACGACCTATAAGGAAATCAAAACGCAAAAGTATGACGGGCTGATCATAACCGGAGCTCCGGTCGAGCAGATGGATTATGAGGAGGTGGACTATTGGGAAGAGCTGTGTGAGATTATGGAGTGGTCTAAATACCATGTGACATCGACGTTCCATATCTGCTGGGGCGCACAGGCAGGTCTTTATTATCACTTTGGAATGCCGAAAACCCTGCTTCCGGAAAAGATGTTCGGCATTTTTGAGCACAAGGTATTAAACCGAAAGATTCCGCTTGTACGCGGCTTCGATGATTATTTTATGGCACCGCACAGCAGGCATACGACAGTCGAGAGCGATTTGATTCACGGCTGTGAGGAGCTGATCGTTTTGGCGGAGTCGGAGGAGGCGGGCATTCTGCTCTGCATGACAAAGGACGGAAAGCAGATTTTTGTTATGGGACATCTGGAGTATGACCGCATTACGCTGCAGAAGGAGTACGAGCGTGATGTAAA
The DNA here is from genome assembly GCA_017476765.1 of Lachnospiraceae bacterium. GTDB lineage: Bacteria > Bacillota > Clostridia > Lachnospirales > Lachnospiraceae > JAFUZE01. Next base: position 3,708 of record JAFUZE010000007.1, on the reverse strand, counting down.
CAAGGGGCTTGAGATTGCAGTACCCAAAAACTATTTTCCGGACGATGATCCGACGCAGAGACCGCATTTGCAGTGGAGAGCGCACTGCAATACGCTCTACAGTAATTGGCTGAATTATTATGTATATCAGGTGACTCCGTATGACCTCGATGACATGGATATGGAGGGCATGTGGATTTAGCGGGAAAATACAGACTTTAAGCGGATTAATCACGATTCCTTAGTGTTTATCAATCAGGTCTTGGGCAGCCTTGGAACTTAATGTAATTTAATGTAATTTAATACATTTTATTGCATCAATGGAGACAAAATGGAGATTAATAAGAATCTCTGTGGAGACAAATTTAACGAATTTAACATAGATGGATTGTCTTTGTGTATGGTTTTATTTGAGTAAAAAACAAATAGAATGGAGGAAAAATGAATTATCTAATATTATATCAGAAAAAGTTTAAAAAAGTTATAAACAATAGCAATGTGATGCGAGAATGAAATTAAATGTGTAATAGTATGCCATTTGATTATCGTAAAAAAAATAGGGTAGAAAATCTACCCTATGATTCAAGTACCTCCTTTAATTCATTTTCTTTTTGATTAATCTCATCTCTGATCAACTGCCGCTCCGTGTGCAGTGCCCAGATATCGTAAGGCATTTCTTCGCCGGCAAGACTGCATTCGCTGCATTTAATAATCTGGTAGTCGGTTGCGGCGAGCTCGGTTTTGAGATTTGCGATTTCAGTCATAAGTTCCATAACAGCCTGCTGTCGTTCTTGCTCTGCTAGTTCTTCTTGCGTCAGTTCCGGCTCCGACACCGACACCGATTCATAAACGCTACCATCGTCTGATAATTGGACTCCTCCATCGATTTCTCTATAAATTGTTGTATATTCTTTATAATCCCAATTGTCATTATTTTCCGGTCTGCTCAAAATAAAACCTGTATTCTTGATTGGAAAATTACCTTTGAGTTGTACAATATGACTTGATATTTGTTGAAAGTCTATTTTATATTCTTCTATTTCTTCTGCATATGTTAAAATTAGCATATTTTTTCGACTCCTTTTATATTATACTTTTTTAATTGCCGAACGCAAACCACTTAATACTAACTGTTCCGTTAAATACATTGGAAAAAGTAATCCTAAAGTTTGATGTCAAAGCAGTTATACTTACAGGGACAACTGATACGGTACTATTTCCCGATATAATATATCCCATTGGTTGGGCAACAATAAAAGGTGCGGCTTCAAATGTGTGATCAATAGAAAAAGTACCGAATCCATTTACTACATTAACAGATGTTGTACCAGTGACAAATCTGCCGCTTAACTCCTTAACCGCCGCCGCCCCAGCCAAGTCAAAGATGTTGGTTGACGCTTCGCACGCTTCAACAGTATTGAGAACATTATCAACACGAGTCGCTACAACAAAACCGGCAGGTAATGTCGTTTCAAATTCCTGCGTCCATTCTACTTTTACTTTGCTATCCAAATAATACGGGAATTTGTAATCTACAACATCAATATCCTGCCAAGCACGGTTGTAGATAAATAAGTCCCATTCTCCGGCATCTGTCCTGACTGCGTAGGCGTAATTAACGCCAGTTATGGTAAAGTATTTCACGCCAGGATCAGCATGGCTTTCTCCGGAAAACATAAGAAGTACATCGGACATCTTTCCGTCTCTTGTCGCTATTTTAAAAGCCATAGGTTTATCAATGTACGTCCCGGTAATCGTAATGTGGGCGATTTTGGCGTAGCCCACACTGGCGTTGTGACTGCCGTATCGATTAATTTTTCCAATTAATTTTTCATTTAGATTGTTAATAGCATTAGTCAACGCCTTTGTTGCAGCCCACAGCATTTCTTTAATTGTTCCACCTTGTTGAATTGTAATACCGCTGTAATCTTCCATTGGCTTCATGTAAAGAAAATCAGGCACGCCACTATTAAGACTTACATCATTAAGGCAACTATACGCTTTAGCAAGTTGGCTTGCATGTAAATTACTAAAATCGTTCGTCGAAAGACCCTTGCCTTCAATTTTATCGACCTTGTTATTGATTCTATTTGTTATAACTTTATTTTGCACAGGATTTTCCGATTCATCAGACAAGCTATTGTCAATCTTAATAGAAGTAGTAGGCATGGTTACAGTTTTTGTATTTACCTTTTCAATATGACCGTTTTTATCTTTTGTTATATTATCGATAACAGTGAACGTTTCACCAGCCTTTGGCTCAACTTCACTTATTGTATCTTGATCGATATTGACATCTGTTTTTTCAATTATTTTTTCTTCTAAAGTTTTTCCATCTTTCATTTCGACCGTATCTGAAGAAGTCCATTGCGATATCAAATTATATTCATCGTTTTGCTTAACATAACGTTCAACTTTTTTATAGCTTTTTGACATTTATATTCTCACTTCCTTTAGATTTCTATTTCAAACAATCATTACTCTACAATTTTTAACCATGTATCTCCATTATTTTGGTTATTTGGTTGTGTAGATGATAGTATTTCATTCACAGATAATTGATTAACTAATGATGTAATTTGTTCTAATGTTAAGTCAGTTATATATTTTTTAATAGTTGAATCATAAATTTTTAGTTCATCTATACTTATAAGAGGTTTACTATAATTCATTTTTAAATCCTCCAAACTAATAAGAAAAATAGGAGAGAATAATAGATATTCTCTCCTAAGTTTTATTAGTTGTTTTTATTCTTCTTTTTCAAACAGAGATTCAATTTGTTCTTTAGTAGCAAATGTAATCTTGTTTAACTCTGTGTCAGTGTAGTTCTTTGCATTTTGTTCTGCAGTATCAGCCTTATCTAAAGAAGTTTGTATATCATTAGACAATGCAGTCTTAGCTATACTACCAGCATCTAATTTAGAACCATCAAGAGTTACGATAGTAGCATTAATAACACCATCTATAACATTGACTTTAATACCGGCAGTTACAGGATTATCATTATCATCACCAGAACCGATATAGATATCAATCAATCCCTGTACAGGAATATAGAATGGATCACCATGAGCAACAGTCATCTTGATATAAAATTTACCCACTTCAAGATCAGTATCAGAAGAAGTTGCAGTATATAATTCACCATTAGTCGCAACCATATCTTCTGGAATATCAATTGTTCCGATTTTATTAGCGTCCTTCTTTTTACCCTGATATAAAGTATAAGTAAGAGTCCCACTTTCATGATCAAGAATGATAGCACCGGCAGACTGTACAGTTTCAATATCACCCTTTAATTCAGCCAAAGCACCTTCTACATCAGTTGCAGTAAATTTGTTTGCTTCATTAGCAATGACAATATCAGAAGCATTACCAGACTTTGCAACGGCAGAGAGAGAATTATCAAGTGTATCAACATCACTTTTGGCTTTCTGGATTGCAGTATTAATTGCTGTTAAATCTGTCTCTGGTAGTTCAATTGTATACGCCGGTTTTGCACCTTCTGTGATTGGTTCAACAGTATGATAGAACTTCAGGGTATTACCATCAATTGCAACAGTTTTTAATGACTTTGTTTCGGATGTACCAATATCATCTGCAATTTTCTTGGTAATCAGATCGTGATACTCACCAAGCATACCAAAATCAACAATGTTCTTTCCTTCGAAAATGTTCGACATAATTTTGTCTTCCTCCTTTGTTTTATGTTAATTATTTTTTGATAAT
>JAFUZE010000006.1 GCA_017476765.1 Lachnospiraceae bacterium | reverse complement strand
GCCCTTCGGAGAAAGCGGATGTCCCACTGTGCAGATCAGTGTCCCCGGACCGATCATCACATCACTGCCCATGCGTACAGGGGCGATGTCGAGAATCGTCACATTGTAGTTTGCGAGAAACCGGTCTCCCACATGGATATTCAGACCGTAATCACAGTTGAAATTCGGTCCGACCCACGGATCCTCCCCGCACGAGCCAAACAGTCCATTCAAAGCCTCCACCATTTTTTCCTCATCCTTCGGGTCGATCTGATTGAGCTGTCCGCACCATTCTATGGCATGCTGCTTCCTTGCGGATACCTCGGCATCCCAAAAGCTGTATTCCAGTCCTGCCTCTAACTTTTCCAATTCTGTCATCGCTATTCCTCCCTACAGTACGTAATAATTTATAAGTTCAAAATGCTGCCTGTCAACAGTTTTTCAGCTCGGAATACGCCAGCGGAACAGAGAGGGCAAACGCCAGAATATCCGCACAAGACTGCGTAATCTCCACACCGGTCAGCCCAAACAGCCTCGGCAGGATCAATATAAGCGGAATAAAGAAAATGCCGTTGCGCGCGGACGCTGTGACAGATGCCTTGAAGCCTTTTCCTGTAGACTGGAGCATCATGTTCGTCATCGTAATCGTGCCCATAAGCGGGAGAACCGCTGCCTGACACCGGAGCGCAACTCTCCCGACCGCAATGACCTCCGGATCATTGCGGAACCAACCCACGATCTGCGGAGCAAAAATACAGCAGAGACTTCCGACTGCAAACAGAAAAATCGTGCCGTATTTCACACAGAAAAAATATCCTTCCTTTACCCGGTCTTTCCGGTTTGCTCCGTAATTGAACGAGCATACCGGCTGGTATCCCTGTCCGAATCCGATCAATGCGGAGGCGAGCAGCATCAGCACTCTCGTAACGACCGACATGCCGGCAATCGCCGCATCACCGCCCAGCCGTCCGGCATAGGTGTTAAGCAGCAGCGTTGCAATCGCCGCAAGACCCTGCCGGAACAGGGAAGGGATTCCGCCGTTGATAATTTCCAGAAGATAATGACCGTTTATATGGACATTGCGGATGCTCAGACGAATATTCTCACCCTGCATACTTCCGATCAGCAGTACAATGAAGCTGACGATCTGTCCGCACACCGTTGCCAGTGCAGCTCCGGTAACGCCCATACCCAGCACAAAGATGAGCAGGGGATCCAAAGCGATATTGATAACCGCCCCGCACATCAGACCAATCATCGCAAACATCGCACTTCCCTGAAAACGCAGCTGATTGTTCACGACAAATTGTCCGATCATAAACGGTGCGCCAAGCAGAATGATGCGCATATAATTCTTCGTATCCTCCATCGTCGTCGCCGTTGCACCGACAGCCGATGCAATCTGCTCAATATAGGTAATTCCGACAGCGGCAATCAGCACTCCGATGATGAGGGCAAGTGCAAATCCGGTCGATGCCATTTCGTCCGCTTCCTTTGTCTTTCCCGCACCGAGCATGCGGGCGAGATAATTGCCGGAGCCATGTCCGCAAAAAAATCCCAGTGCCTGAATGATTGCCATCACCGAAAACACCAGCCCGACCGCAGCCGTCGCCTGTGTCGATATCCTGCCGACAAAAAACGTATCCGCCGTGTTATAGATTCCTGTCACAAGCATGCTGATAATCGTCGGAACTGCCAGCGTTGTAATCAGCTTCGGCACCGGAGTTTCTGTCATATATTCATAACGATCCTGATTTGGATTCCCATTTTCTTTCATCTGCTTCCTCCGGTTTACTGTTTCTTTTTGATTTGAATTTTGCCCCGTCACATCGCATCCCAATGCGTTTGTACCAAAAAAAGATTACTCTGCCGGAACCTCCACCGGGGCTGCTGCAGGAGCTTCCGGAACCGGAACCTGCGGAACCGCAATGACAGCCGGGTTCGTCGTGTTACGCCGGATCACCGCATTTTTCCCTTTATATTGTGTCGAATGCAGATAGGTTGTATCCACAATCTCACCATTTTTCTCCGTAATAATATTCGTTTTCCACACCGAACCGTTTACCGCGTTTCGCGAAATGACCTCCTGCCCGAACGGAACCGTCGGATCCTCTATATATTCGGGTGCCGGAGGGTCAACCTCCCCCGTTTTCTCCGACTGCATATACCGCTTGGCGCCTTCCTCAAGCACCGGTACTCCGTAAATCTCCACGCGGACAACCGGATTTTCAAAGATTGTCCGAAGACCGATGGAATAATCCGTTGTGTTCGTAAATGCAAAATCCGGCTGGTCATAGCTGACCGTCGCATCCTGACCCGGTGTGACGTAGCTCGGCTCGAAGGTGTGCCCTGTCCGGACATCCGCCTGCAGTCCCGCTGCAATCACAGCATTGTAGATCGTGCTGGACACCTGACAGACACCGCCGCCATACTCCTGTACGCTCTCGCCGTTCGCATAGGCACCTGCTTCCTTATAGCCCTTCTCTTCGGTTCTGCGCCCGAGCACCCCGTTAAACGAGAACTGCTCTCCCGGCGCAAGCACCATGCCGTCGATCGTCTGGCTGGCAATACGGATATTGGTATTTCTGGACGCATTGTTCGTCGCCGTCGTTTTGTACGTTCCCATCAGCTTGTAGTCGGAGGATGTGACCGACGGAGCAACCGAATTTGCCACAGCTGTTATTTCCGCCTCATAATCACCGTTCTCCACTGCCTGACACAGAGCTGCAGAGAGCGCATCCGCATCGATCTCATAGCCGTTCTCCGGCTGTGAATACACAAATTTCCCTGTGGCGGTATCAAAACCGGTAATCTCGGCATCCTTCGCCTCCACGCCCCACTGCTCCGACAGCGCAGATGCAAGCTCCTTAAGCTCGTCCTCCACCTCCGGAATATTGATCTCATACTGCAGGGAAACCGGCGGCTCCTTGCTCGTGCGGGCACCCAGCTTCTCCCAAAAGCCGCGTCCTTCCCTCTCGGAAGTGATCCGGTCTTTTTCCCGGTATGCCTGCTCTACGACGCGTTGTAATTCTTCCTCGATCAGATTGTCAACAGAATACACTTCTCCGTTATACCGAACGGACAGATTCCACGGATATTTGTCCATCAGGCGGCTCAAAGCTTCCTCCTCACTCATCCGGGTAAAATCTTCATCCGCAATCGTTATATAAATCGTCTCATCCGGCTTTCGCAAAAGACGCAGACCACCCACTATCAAAGCAGCCACGGCAGTTAATATAACAACCGCCGACAAAAGCAAAATCAGTTTTCTGATTTGGTTTCTCCTGCGTTTTCTGCGTTTTTTCTTCCGCCTCTGTTCCATAAATTTCACTCCTCTTTCGTATGCTCCCTATCGGCATTTGCAAAGTCTTTTGCCGATATCTTGCATTTTTCTCGCAGTTATCTACTATTATATAGTCTTTGCGGCGTTTTTTCAATTCCGACTTGAACTCACGGTATCGCATCCAAATAGCAGAACCGCATAAAAAACAAGATCGTGTACATACTAAGGAAAAGCTGATTAAATCAGCTTTTCCTTAGATTGCTCCGCATGGATGCGCAGAAATTCGCTGTGGAAAGGCACTTTGTGCCTGCGAATTTCGCGCGGGAAACACTTAATCAGTGTTTCCCTAATCAAAAATACTTGTTATAAGGTGGTGATAATATGAATGAGGATCTCAGAACCTCTCTGCCGAAAGCTGCAATGGACCAAATCCCGACTCCTGGTGAAGATGCGGTCTCCATTACAGGTCTTGTGAAGAAAAAGGGACGTGTCTGCGGATATCAATTATCCGACGATCGGATCGTAAGCCGGGAGGAGGGCGTTGCTCTCGCCAAAGCAGGCGGAATCAAAGGGGTTGGCGTTGCCCATAAAAAGGACACGGAGTATTTGAAATCCATCCCTGACGATTCCGAGGACAACAATTTATCCGCTCTCCCGACCGTAAGGACAGACGCCTTTTGATTCGTCTCTGCCTGCTCCCGATTTCCTTCGGATTTCTTTTTCATCTGCTTTCATTCTATCTGCTTTATCTACTTCCATTCCGCGAGCAGCAGATTCACGGTCATATCCGTGTACTGCTCTCCGGTGAAGCGCTTGATTCGAAGCGTAACGCTCTCCTCCGGCTTCTTTTTCAAAAGCGCCTGTTTGTAATCAGTAAAGGAATTGATTGCCGTCTCATCCATCTGAACAATGATATCTCCGTTGAGCACGCCCGCCTCCATACAAGGGGACTGCATGGATACCTCCGTCACATAGGCTCCGTAAGGGACATCCAGCTCATCGTGAGCCTCCTTTGTCACGTCCATTCCCCGGATGCCGGAGTAAGCAACCGCCTCCTCATTCGAGAGCTTCTCAATCAGGAGCTTCAAATCCGAAATGCCGATCGCACTTATATTAGAGTGCGACTTATTTTTTCTCGCACTGTCCGTAAGCAGCCCGATGACCTCCCCTTTCATGTTGATCAGGGCTCCGCCTGCTGCCTCACAGTCATTCATATCCGTATCGATCGTCCGGAACACACCGTCCACCAGATTCAGCGTCGTGCTCTTTGACGAGACGATACCGTAAAGCACCGAATCATTCTCGCCGATCGGTCTGCCGACTGCGATAATCGGCTGCCCGACGCTGATTCCGCTTCCCGAATTGCCGAGTGTGGCAATCCCGATCAGCTCCTTTGCCGTATCCGAAAAGTCGGTATGCCGCACGCCAAAAATACCGATTCCGGTAGGCGTATGCCTGCCCTTGAGCTCCGCCTGCGCCGTCAGACCAGTGCTAAACGAGACGCTGTATGCTTCCACATTGCTCAGTCCCGCCGTATCCGCCAGAATCAGATATTCCACGCCATTGTCCGCAACGATGACTCCGGATGCCATATCCTCCTTCTCGATCGTATCCTGCATCCAGTCAATCTCCGATATTTTGCTCTTGACCGTTACCATATAAGCCCCCGCCTCGTCTGCTACATCCTTCAGGCTTTTGTAAAGCTGTTCATAGGAATCGGCGGTAAAGCTCTGCTCCATCCCCTGTGATGTCATTTCCTCCACCTGCTGCATGATGTCATCGTGGAGCTCCTGCTGCAAAGTATTTTCCGTCAGCATCTCCTCCGGCAGAACTTCATCCTCTTCCTCCGGAAATTTGACCTTTGTGATTTCCTCCGGATAAAGCCAGTTGCTGATCACCGGCTCCAGAATCAGAAAGGTAAAGCATGCGACCACGCCAAAGACCAGTGCCGAGAACGCTGTGATCACCGTCCTTCTGACCAGCTTGCGCTTGTTGACCGGCGTCTGCTTCGTCGTCTCGTGCATAAAAGAAAGCATTTTTTCTTTTGCCTCGCTGTTGTCCGGTGCCTGTAACTCGTTCTCGTCCATATTCTCTCCTGCTTCCCGTATGCTGTGCGCCTTCCAATCGGCAAATGATACAGCATATCAAAAATAATCGACATTGAAATCAAAATCTTTGCTTAATTTATAAGTATATCGGATGGCGGTTTTCTTGTAAAGGTTCGTAGTATTTTTTTGCGAGATATGATACAATCAAAGTTGCAGTTCCAGGCGGCGCATCTACTGCGCAGTTTCGGAGAAACCGGGGCAATTTCAAAACAGAACCGGGCAAAAGGAGAGACCTAATGAATCAAAAGGTTTTTAAAACTTTAGAATATCATAAAATCATCGAACAGCTCACGGACAGGGCGAGCAGCGATCCGGGAAGAAGCATGTGCGCCGCTCTTGTGCCGATGACCCGCTTAGCGGATATTGAACAGGCGCAGCTGGAGACCGCGGATGCACTGAGCCGTTTGTTTGCAAAAAGCACGACCTCCTTTGGAGGCAACCGCGATTTCACCTATATCTGCAAGCATCTGGAGATCGGCGGAAGCCTGCAGATGAAGGAGCTTTTGCAGATTGCCTCATTCCTTGAGAACGTCGCGCGCATCAAAAGCTACGGAAAGCTCGAAAAGGAACAGACGGATTCGTTAAGCGGACTGTTCGGGCAGCTTGAGCCGTACAGCCAGCTCGCCGGCAGAATCCGCGCCTGCATCCTCTCTGAGGACGAGATGGCGGACGATGCCTCACCCGCACTTAAGAGCATCCGCAGAAGCATCGCACAGACCGGCGATAAAATTCACAGTCAGTTAAACAGCATGGTAAACGGCTCCTACCGCACCTATTTGCAGGATGCCGTTGTCACAATGCGCGACAACCGTTATTGTCTTCCGGTAAAGGCGGAGTACAAGAGCTCCGTGAAGGGACTTATCCACGACCAGTCCTCGACCGGCTCGACAATCTTTATCGAGCCTGCTGCCGTTGTCGAGCTCAACAATAGGATCAAGGAGCTTTCGTTAAAGGAGCAGGAGGAAATCGAGCGAATCCTACAGGAGCTCTCCGGAGAGTGTGCGCTTTACACGGAGGGCATTTTGGAAAACAGCAAAATTATGACCTTTCTCGATTTTACGTTTGCAAAGGCATCGCTTGCGATGGAGCACAATGCGACGCGCCCGGTCTTTAACTCCGGACGGGTCATCAAAATCCGAAAGGGACGGCATCCGCTTCTCGACAAAAAGAAGGTCGTTCCGATCGATATTCATTTGGGCGATGATTTTAACCAGCTGATTGTCACGGGTCCGAACACCGGAGGGAAAACGGTCTCGCTCAAAACAGTCGGGCTCTTTACGCTGATGGGGCAGGCAGGACTTCACATTCCGGCACTTGACCGGAGTGAGCTCGGCATCTTTACGGAGGTTTTTGCAGATATCGGAGATGAGCAAAGCATTGAGCAGAGCTTATCAACGTTCTCCTCTCATATGACAAATATCGTGCATATCTTATCGGAGGCGGACTATAACAGTCTGTGCCTTTTTGACGAGCTGTGCGCAGGAACAGATCCGACAGAGGGGGCAGCGCTCGCCATCTCCATTCTGCAGCATCTGTCAGGGAAAAATGTGCGCACGATGGCGACGACCCATTACAGCGAACTCAAGGTATATGCGCTGACCGCTGCGCAGGTCGAGAACGCCTGCTGTGAATTTGACGTTGAGACGTTAAGTCCGACCTACCGCCTTTTGATCGGCATACCGGGCAAGAGCAACGCCTTTGCCATCTCGGGAAAGCTCGGGCTTGATGATGCAATCATCGCCGCTGCAAGGCAGCAGCTCTCAAAGGAGGAGGAATCGTTTGAGGATGTGCTCGCCGATCTGGAGAGCAGCCGTCTGACAATCGAGAAGGAGCGGGAGGAAATCGCCGCATACAAGGAAGAGATTCAGACGTTAAAACGGCAGCTGACGGAAAAGCAGGAGAAGCTGACTGCTTCAAAGGATAAAATTCTGCGGCAGGCAAACGAGGAAGCACGCGAAATTCTGAAGGAGGCGAAATCCGTCGCCGATGAGACAATCCGCAATTTTCAAAAGTACGGCACGGGTACGCCGATGAAAGAGATGGAGCAGCAGCGCAGCAAGCTTCGCAACCAAATTCACAAAAAGGAGGAGAAGCTGTCGGCCAAAGCGGCGGACAATCCGAAAGGGCAGCTGAAGCCTTCGCAGCTGAAAATCGGGGACGGGGTCAAGGTCTTATCGCTGAATGCGAAGGGAACCGTCAGCACCAAGCCGGACCAGAAGGGATTTTTGTTCGTGCAGTGCGGCATTATCCGCTCGAAGGTACACATCAGTGACCTTGTCCTGATTCAGGAGGAGGATGTCAAAGCTCCTGCCTTTACGAAAAGCAGCTCTCCGAGAGCGGGTCTCGGCAAATCCGCCAGCATCTCGCCGGAGCTCAATCTGCTCGGCAAGACCGTGGATGAAGCGCTCGCCGTTCTCGACAAGTATCTCGACGACGCTTATCTCTCGCGCCTTCAGACTGTACGCATCGTGCACGGCAAAGGCACAGGTGCGCTCCGCAGTGCGGTTCATTCCCATTTAAAGCGGCAGAAATACGTCGAGAGCTTCCGGCTCGGAGAATTCGGTGAGGGCGATGCCGGTGTGACAATTGTTACGTTCAAATAAATACGTTCTATCAGGAGGATGCTCATGGCAAACAAGCAGAAAATTTTAATTGTAGATGATGACCAGAATATTGCGGAGCTCATTTCGCTCTATCTGACAAAGGAATGCTTTGAGACAATGATCGTCGGAGACGGGGAATCTGCGCTGGAGGCGATTCAGACCTTTGAACCGAATCTGATGCTTCTGGATCTGATGCTTCCGGGCATGGACGGCTACGAGGTGTGCAGAAACGTCCGCGCATCGAGCGCACTGCCGATTATCATGCTCTCGGCGAAGGGAGAAATCTTTGACAAGGTGCTCGGACTCGAGCTCGGCGCGGATGATTACATGGAAAAGCCCTTTGACTCGAAGGAGTTAGTAGCGAGAGTCAAGGCGGTGCTTCGCCGCTACAAAGCAGCTCCGGCAGCTTCCGAGGTCAAGGATAACACCAAAAAGGTCAGCTATCCGGATCTGACAATCAATCTGACGAATTACTCTGTCATGTATATGGGGCGAAATGTCGAAATGCCGCCGAAGGAGCTGGAGCTTCTCTATTTCCTTGCCTCCTCCCCAAATCAGGTCTTCACGAGAGAACAGCTGCTTGACCAGATCTGGGGCTATGAGTACATCGGCGACACCCGCACCGTGGACGTACACATCAAGCGTCTGCGGGAAAAAATTAACGACCACGAAAAATGGCGGCTGTCCACTGTCTGGGGCATCGGCTACAAATTCGAAGTCAAGTAATTTTGAAATGAATTAAATTTAAAGTGAAGTCAATTCAAAGTCAAGTAAAAGTGAAGTCGATTCGAAATGAAGTAGATTCACAACATAGACAAGGTGAAACATGAAAAAAACGCTCTATTTAAAATTCCTGCTCGCCTATCTTATTTTCGGCTGCTTTGCGTTTATCATGGTTGCGACGTTTTCGAGCAACCTAACAACCGAGCATATGAAAAGGGAGACGGCGGAAACGTTATACCGCGAGGCATCACTCATCTCCAAATCGTATGCCACACAGCTTTACAATGACCAGATTACGCTGCAGTCTGCCTACAACCAGCTGACGGCTCTGGCAACGTATATGTCCTGCTCGATCTGGCTCGTCAACCCTTCGGGTACGGTCGTTGTGGGCTCGGGCACGGAGACAGACGTGAACAATCCGAAGGTCATCACCGGGTTTGATCCGTCGATCACGTCGGATTCCTACTACACGGTCGGAAACTTTTTCGGGGAGTTCGACGAGGATATGCTCAGCGTATTCACACCCATTTCCTCCAATTATAAGATCAAGGGGTATGTTATCATCCACAAGCCGATGAAGGACATCTATGCCTCGAGCAACAGCATTCTGAATATCACGTACATTACGATGGTGCTTCTCGTGCTGCTCTCGCTCATTGTACTCATTTTCTTTACGGAGATTTTTTATATCCCGCTGAAAAAGATCATCGCCGCCACGGAGCAATTCGCCACCGGCAACATGCACTATGAGCTGGCTGTCGAGAGCAACGACGAGCTGGGGTATCTTGCCGCATCACTGAATTATATGGCACACGAGGTCGCCAAATCCGAGGACAATCAAAAAAAGCTTGTCGCCAATGTCTCCCACGACTTCCGCTCTCCTTTAACGTCCATCAAGGGCTATCTTGAGGCGATGCTCGACGGGACAATTCCGCCTGAGCTGCACGAAAAGTATATCACGATCGTCCTCAACGAGACCGAGCGGCTGACGAAGCTGACAAACAGCCTTCTGACACTGAACAACTTAAATACAAAGGGAATGGTTCTGGAAAAGACGGTGTTTGACATGAATCAGGTCATCCGCAACACAGCGGCGACCTTCGAGGGCATTTGCAAGAAAAAGCAGATCAACATCAATCTCATTCTGACCGGTGAGGCGATGTATGTAAACGCAGATATGAGCAAAATTCAGCAGGTGCTTTATAATCTATTGGACAATGCACTGAAATTTTCACATAACAACTCGACGATCACGATCGAGACAAGGGTTAAAAACAACAAGCTCTTCGTATCCGTAAAGGATGAAGGAATCGGTATCCCGAAGGATTCCCTCAAGCTGATCTTTGACCGCTTTTACAAGACCGATTTATCCCGCGGCAAGGACAAAAAGGGAACCGGACTCGGACTTTCCATCACAAAGGAAATCCTCTCGTCG
>JAFUZE010000060.1 GCA_017476765.1 Lachnospiraceae bacterium | reverse complement strand
TCAGGTAGTGGCGGGCGGCAATGGCGGCGACAGACAGAAAAACGAGAATATTCAGGTCGGAACAAAGAGCCTTGCCGAGATCAGGAAGGATTTTCCGATTTTGTCAGAGCAGATTAACGGGTATCCGCTGATCTGGCTGGATAACGGAGCGACCACGCAAAGACCGAGAGCAGTCATTGACAGGCTCACTTACTTTTATGAGCATGAAAATTCCAATGTTCACAGAGGCGCCCATGCACTGGCAGCGCGTGCGACCGATGCGTATGAGGATGCAAGGCAGAAGGTGGCAAGCTTTCTCGGTGTGGCAGACAAAAACAATATTGTGTTTGTGAGAGGAACGACAGAGGGCATCAATCTTGTAGCAAATGCTTATGTGAAGCCGCTGCTTCGTCCGGGCGATGAGATCATTGTCAGCATTTTGGAGCATCATGCCAATATTGTACCGTGGCAGCTGGTTGCGCAGGAGACGGGTGCGGTGATCAAGGTTGCGCCTGTGGATGAGACAGGGCAGATTCTTCTCTCAGAGTATGAGAAGCTCTTTACAGGAAGGACAAAGTTTGTCTCTGTGACGCATGTTTCAAACGTTTTGGGAACGATCACACCGGTCGAGGAAATGATTGCCATTGCGCATGCTCATGGGGTGAGGATTCTTGTTGACGGTGCACAGTCGGTGGCACATATTCCGATTCAGATGACGGCTCTTGACGCAGACTGGTTTGTTTTTTCCGGACACAAGATTTTCGCACCGACGGGTATTGGCGTGGTATATGGTAAGAAGGAAGTGCTTGAGGCGGCGAAACCTTATCATGGCGGCGGAAATATGATCAAGGATGTGACGTTTGAAAGGACGGTCTACAATCCGGCACCGAACAAATTTGAGGCAGGAACAGGAAGCATTGCGGATGCGGTCGGATTAGGTGCGGCGCTGGATTATCTGACAAAGATCGGACTGGCGGATATCAGCCGTCACGAGCATGAGCTGGTGGCGTACGGCATGAAGGAGCTTGGCAGGATTAAGGGGCTTCACCTGGTCGGTACAGCGGCAAACAAATCGAGCGCCTTGTCGTTCGTATTGGACGGCGTTTCCAATGAAGCGGTCGGTGAGCGGTTAAATGCAAATGGGATTGCGGTCAGAGTGGGGCATCATTGTGCGCAGCCGATTTTGAGACATTTTGGACTGGAAGGGGTTGTCAGACCGACGTTGGCGCTCTATAATTCTTATGAGGATATTGATGCGCTTGTGAGGGTTATCAGAACTTTGGCATAGCGGCGCAGCAGAAGCAAAGGGAAAGAGGCAAAGCCGCAGCATGGCGCAGTGATTTGTGAAACGCCGGCAGGCAGAAAGTGTATCGTTAATTGGAAAATGCTGTACTGGTGTACGGGACACCGGCAGGTGTATGGCTGCGGTAATGCACATGGTTAAGGAATGGATGGAGATTGCAATGGGAGACAGAATCGAAAAGGAGATTCACCATATTGTTTCGGATATTTTGGAGGATTACAAAGGCGGAAGGGATATTGATAAGGTAGATATTTTTAATCAGCCGAACAAAAATGAAATTATCGAAATCATAGACGGTCTGCTGAGAATTTTATATCCGGGATATTACCGTGACCGCGTGTACAAGATTTACCGCGTGGACAGCGAGATGTCGGTAATCATTGAGGATGTCATGTATCATCTGAACAAACAGATTGCAGTGGCGCTTCACTTTCTGCCGGAAGCCTTAAGCGAAGAGAAGATCGCGGAGGAGTCACAGCGGATTTCCGTTGCGTTTTTCAAAAAAATCCCGGAGGTCAGGGAAAGGCTGAACACCGATCTGCAGGCGGCATTTGACGGAGATCCGGCGACCAGATATAAGGAGGAAATCATTCTCTCCTATCCGGGACTGTTTGCAATCTCTGTCAACCGTCTTGCCCATGAGCTGTTTCTTCTGGATGTGCCGCTGATACCGAGAATCATGACCGAGCATGCCCACAACGTGACGGGAATTGATATTCACCCGGGAGCGACGATCGGCAATTATTTCTTTATCGATCACGGAACAGGCATCGTCATCGGAGAGACGGCGATTATCGGTGAGCATGTCAAAATTTATCAGGGCGTGACGATCGGAGCGCTTTCTACAAGGGGCGGACAGCGTCTTAGAAACATGAAAAGGCATCCGACGATCGGCGATCATGTCACGATCTATGCAGGAGCCTCCATACTGGGAGGGGAGACGTATATCGGGAAAAATTCGGTGATCGGCAGCAACGCCTTTATTACGACATCGGTACCTGACGATACGAGAGTGAGCATCCGCAATCAGGAGCTTGCTTTCAGACAGGACAAGAAAAAGAAAGTACAGGTCGAGGATCTGGGCCAGAGCGAAGACTGGTATTATGTAATATGAGCGATAGAAGCAATACAAGTAATAAAAGTGATACATGCAGTGCAAGCAGCATAAGCAATTTGGGCAGCGGAAGCAATAGGAGCAGTTCACATACAGTTCCTTTTTTCAGCTTAAGTATCAGTCACAAACAGGCACCTTTGGATATAAGGGGCTTGTTTGCGTTTTCCCGGGAAGAACAAATGGATTTTCTCAGGAGAATGATCGGTACTGATGGGATAGAAGGGGCTGTTCTTGTATCGACCTGTAACCGGACAGAGGTTTATTTCTCGGGAAGGAGAGAGTCTGCCGGCAGAGTTGAAAAGCTTTTTGCAGAGGTAAAGCAGGCGGACATCCATTTGCTGCGCAGGTATTTCAGAACCTATCAGGGGCAGCAGGCGCTGCAGCATCTGTTTTATGTGATCAGCGGTCTGGACTCTATGGTAATCGGTGAGGATGAGATTTTGGGGCAGATGAGAGGTGCCTACAAGCTGTCATGCGAGCTGGAATGCGCCGATTATTATATCAATGCGATTTTCCAAAAGGCGCTCAGCTGTGCAAAGCAGATCAAAACGGACACCTGCCTGTCCAAAACCTCTGTCTCGGTGGCAACACTATGTGCCGGTGAAATTGCACGCTTTAAGGAAGGGCAGAAGAAGGTCCTTCTCTTGGGGGCGACAGGGCAGATCGGCGGTATTCTTTTAAAGGATCTGATCAGCACGAAGGATGTGCATGTCTATGCGACAGTCAGAAGGCATCACCCACTCTCTTTCGCAAAGCAGTCGGGGGAGAATGACGGAGCGCACGGACTGCGAGCTGCCATGACGGAAATTCCGTATGAGAGACGTTATGAATACATGGATCAGGCGGATGTCATCGTCAGTGCGACAAAGAGCCCGCATTATACGATTACATACGATGCCTGCAAGGAGGCGTTGCTTCATACAAAGGAGCGGCTGTTTATCGATCTTGCGATACCAAGCGACATAGACCCGGATATTGCGCAGTTTGGGAACGTGACGTATAAGAACATCGACTATTTTGAGGCTCTTGCAAGAGAGCATAACGAGCAGAAGCTCGAAGCTGTCGGGCAGGCGGAGCAGATCATTGCGGAGGAGTGTGACGAAACCGGGAAGGAGCTGTTGTTTCACGATTTCGTGCCGCATATGGAGGACGTGGAGCGTAAGCTTGGGGACAAAAATGCAAGGCAACTCCTCTTTGCAATGAAGGAGGCGGCAAATAAGGAGGAGCTGGAAGCGATTCTCACTGTGCTGCATAAAATGCTGCGGGAGTGACGACAAAAATAAGTTGTGTGCAGGCAAGTGATTTGGTGTAGTTATTTGTGAATTGTTGCAATAGTGCAGCAGAAACAAGGAGGCAGATTCATGGCGGCGTTTCCGCTTTTTGTAGAGTTAGAACAATATCCGTGTCTTGTTGTCGGTGCGGGTCTTGTGGCATCGCGCAAGATACATACGCTTCTTTCCTACGGTGCGAGAGTAACGGTGACCGCACCGCGGGTGTGTGATGAGGTGAAGCGGCTGGCGGAGAGAAATAGGATTATCTTGCACAGGCGCAGCTTTGAGCCGGACGATCTGACAGGGAAGGGGCTTGTCTTTGTGGCAACGGACGATGAGGCGGTGAGCCATGAGGTGGCAGCCCTTTGCAGGCAGAGACATATTTTTGTCAATGTAGCGGATGTCAAGCCGGAATGTGATTTCTATTTTCCGGCACTCGTCAGGCGCGGTGATGTGGTCGTAGGCATCAGCACCGGAGGGAAAAGTCCGGCGCTGGCGAAGGAGCTGCGGAAGGAAATCGACCGCCGTCTGCCGGAGGAGCTGGCGGATTTTGTGAAGGAGGCAGGGGCGCTGCGCAGCCTTCTGCTGGAAAGCGGAAGGTCTGTGGAGGACAATCCGGAGTATCGGCAGATGGTTCAGGAATTTGTAAATGATATGGCTGAGAAAAGAAATCCGTGACTTGTGGTGGAATCAGGAATGTGAAGCGGAATCGGAAATTTGGGATGGATGATAAACATGATCAGAATCGGAACAAGGGGCAGTGCTCTCGCACTCAGACAGGCGGAGCTTGTCAGGCAGGCAATCGAACAATGTGACAAAAGTGTCAGAACAGAAATTGTCACCATCAGGACAAAAGGAGATCGGATTTTGGATGTACCCCTCACGGACTTCGGCGGAAAAGGGGCTTTTGTGGAGGAATTCGAGCAGGCACTACTGGATAAGAGCATTGATGTGGCGGTACACAGCGCAAAGGATATGCCGATGGAGCTGGCAGGGGGGCTTGCTATTTCTGCGGTTCTGAAAAGGGAGGATGCACGGGATGTACTGCTGACCCGAAGGGGTGAGGATTTATCCGGGAGAGATAAAATTTGTATCGGAACGAGCAGCCTGAGACGGCAGGAGCAGATCAAAAGATTACTTCCGGCAGAATGTGAGACGCTGCGGGGAAATGTCACGACGAGAATCGAAAAGCTGAAGGCAGGGCAGTATGACGGAATCCTGCTTGCAGCTGCGGGGCTTTGGCGGTTGACACTGACGGAGGATGAGACGCTTGACTACCGGTTCTTATCCTTTGATGAGATGATACCTGCCGGCGGACAGGGAATCATTGCGATTGAGGCGAGGAGTACGGATGAAAAACTGAAAATGCTGCTTGCTTCTGTGAATGACGGCAAAGCCATGAGAGAATTGCAAATTGAGAGATATATGCTGCGCGCTCTCGATGCAGGATGCCATGAGCCGATCGGAGTACTCAGCCAGGTGGAGGAGCTTCAGACGCATATCCGCCTGTTTACTGCAAGAGATCAGGTTTTCGCAGGAGACATCGTGGGCAGAACCGATGCATGGCAGCAGCTTGCGGATGAGCTGATCGCAAAGAGCAGGAGTGAAAAAGGGCAGAACGGAAAAATTTCAGTACAGCGCTGTTCGGATGAAAAACGTAGCGCAGGGCAGTAAAATATCAGGAAAAGAGGATCGCAGGTGAATAATTCGAAGGGAAAGGTTTATCTCATAGGAGCAGGTCCCGGGGATGACGGGCTGCTGACCGTAAGGGGCAGGGAGCTGCTTGCGGAGGCGGAGGTCGTGCTGTATGACCGGCTTGCAAGTCCGTCACTTTTGCGGCATACGGCAGATTCCTGTGAAAAGCTTCCTGTCGGCAAGAGGGAGGGCTTTCACAGCTTCAAACAGGAGGAAATCAATGCTTTATTGATACAGAAGGCAAACGAGGGGAAAACAGTTGTGCGGCTCAAGGGCGGTGATCCGTTTGTGTTCGGAAGAGGCGGTGAGGAGATTCTGGCATTGGAGACGGAGGGTATACCGTATGAGGTCGTGCCGGGGGTTACTTCGGCAACTGCGGCGCTGGCAGCAGCAGGTATACCGGTCACGCACCGTGAGGCGGCGAGAAGCTTTCATGTTATCACCGGTCATACGAAGGAGGAAGGGATTCCCGGTCAGTTTGCACAGTATGCCGCTTTAGAGGGAACGCTCGTATTTCTGATGGGTGTCAGCCATTTAGAGCAGATAGTGAAAGAACTGCTAGAAAACGGCAAAGCGGCTGATACGCCGGCTTCGATCGTCGAACAGGGTACAACGATCCGGCAAAGGCGGGTGGACGCTGTGCTCGGAACGATCTTGGAGACTGCGCAAAGAGAGCAGGTAAAGCCTCCGGCAATTGTTGTCATCGGGCAGGCTGCCGCATATCATATGCATTCGGAGCGTCTGCCTCTTGCGGGCTTACGGGTTGGCGTGACAGGAACGGAGCAGATGACCAACAAGCTTGGAGCAAAGCTCCGTGAGCAGGGCGCTGTCGTGTACAAAGCGCCTTACGTCCGAATCCGCGCAAGAGAGGAGTTCCGCGATCAGATGCCTATATGGAAAACGTATGCATGGCTTGTCTTTACAAGCTCAAACGGCATCTGCATTTTTTTTGAGCAATTTTACAGCGCGGGCGGTGACATCCGCTTGCTGTCGCATTTAAAGTTTGCTGTCGTAGGCGGCGGGACGTACAGAACTCTTTTGCAGTACGGAATTAAGGCGGATTATATGCCGGAGGAATATACGGTAGGTGCGCTTGCGGACGGACTTGCTTCCATTGTAAAACCGGGGGAACGGATATGCGTGCTGAGAGCTGCAAAGGGCTCAAAGGAACTGGGTGTAATTCTGGGACAGAGTCATATCCGATATGATGATTTTCCTATTTATGATACGGTGATTGACAGGGAGATTCTGGAAAGGCTGTATGAGCAGCTGCCGGTTCTGGACTACCTGACTTTTGCGAGTGCATCGGGAGCAGAGGCTTTTTTGCAGGAGGTGCAGCGGGCGGAGGAGTTTGGCGGAACGGTTGTCTGCATCGGCAGACAGACACAGGAAGCATTTGC
>JAFUZE010000005.1 GCA_017476765.1 Lachnospiraceae bacterium | reverse complement strand
GTGCAAATCCACATTTCCCTTTGCATCCTTATAATTGTCAAAATCCCTGAGCGGAATACCGATTTCGATGCACAGAGAAATCGCATCCAGAAGGGGAAGCTGCTGTCTTGTATAGTAGCGGTAATTCGTCTTGGGATTGATGTAGGCAGGACGAAAGATTCCGAGCTCATCATAATATCTGAGCGACTTGATGCTGACATTTTTCAGTTTTGAAACCTTGCCGATGGATAGATATTCTGACATATGTGCGCCTGCCTTCCTTTGCTGAAATCAAACAAATCGCATATTTGGGGTAAATCGCAATGCGATCTGTGATACATAAAGTCGGATTCACATTTTTGTGACTTTTAGCATCCTATATATTAAAATATCATAAATTGATAGATAATACTAGAAAAAACTCCTGTTTTCTGGCAAAATGAGTTACGTTAGGTTACATTTCTGGTAATCAAAATGGTGGGTGCAATGAAAGAGAAAGAACGGTTGGAAAAAATCAAATGGAACGGTCTGAATCACAGGGTGAAGGTCAAAAAGCGGGGCTTATCCATCCTGTGGCGCATCATCTTCGGAAGGACGATGATTACGATTGTGCTGATTTTGGCGCAGATTTTTTTGTTGTTCTGGGTGTTTGCCAGAATGGGCGCTTATTCGAAGGTAGGGCTTGCAATCCTTCAGGTATTTTCGGTATTTACGATTATCTATATTTTGAACAGCAAGGAAAATCCGGCGTTTAAGCTTGCTTGGATCATACCGCTCTGTGCGGTTCCGGTTCTAGGGACACTGCTGTTTCTGTTTGTTCAGGCAAATCCCGGCTCCTTCCGGCTCAAGCACAAGCTGAAAAGGCGCATCGATGAGACGGAGCCTTATACGCACACGCAGGAGCCTATCCGGCAGGCGGTGAAGGCGGATGAAGGGGATATCGATGAAATCTGTCATTATATCGAGCATTTTAATCACTTACCCGCTTACGGAAATACGAAGGTTACTTATTTCGAGGTCGGGGAGGAGAAGTTCAAGGATCTGATGGTGGAGCTGGAGAAGGCGGAACACTTTATTTTTCTGGAATATTTCATCATTGCGAAAGGATATATGTGGGAGCATGTGCTCGATCTTCTGAAACGCAAGGCGGAGGAAGGCGTAGAGGTCAGAGTCATGTACGACGGCACCTGTACACTCGTCAATCTTCCTTATGATTACGCAGGGAAGCTTGCAAAATACGGAATCAAGGCGAAGGCATTTTCTCCGATCAAGCCTCTGTTATCCACGCATCAGAACAACCGCGACCATCGAAAAATATTTGTCATAGACGGCAAAGTTGCTTATACGGGCGGCATCAATCTAGCGGACGAATACATCAATGAAATCGAGCTGCACGGGCATTGGAAGGATGCTGCCGTCAAACTGACCGGCGACGCAGTCAGAAGCTTTACCCTGATGTTTTTGCAGATGTGGAATATCTCGGAGCGGGGCGAGGAGACGTACGCATGCTATCTTCCGGAGCTTCCGGAGCAGGAGCCCGAAAAGGAATTGGGTTTTGTTATTCCCTACAATGACGGACCGACGAATATGGAAGATGTCGCAGAACGCGTGTACCTGGATATTTTGAATCAGGCAAAGGAGTATGTGCACATTATGACGCCGTACCTGATTCCCGATAATGAGATGGTCGTGGCGCTTTGCTTCGCCGCACAGAGAGGAATTGATGTGAAGCTCATGCTTCCGCATATTCCGGATAAAAGACTGATTTTTTATATTGCCAGAACCTACTATATCCAGCTGATGCAGGCGGGGGTAAAAATCTATGAGTATACGCCCGGCTTTGTTCATTCCAAAGTGTTTGTCTCAGATAACCGGAAAGCGGTTGTGGGAAGCATCAATCTGGATTTCCGGAGCTTGTATGAGCACTTTGAATGTGCCGCATATATTTATAAAAATCCTGTGATTTATGCGATTGAAAAGGACTATCAGAGAACGTTGTCAAAATGTCAGCGGATTACACCCGAGTCGTACAAAAAAATTTCACTGATCACAAGAGGGTTAGGACACATTTTTCGCGTGTTCGGTCCGCTCGTGTAGCTCTTTCATTTTCGGGCAAGCTGCATGAAAGTGATGCAGAGCGACCGTGAAGAAGAAAGGAAGCGCGCGGCAGAGCGACCGTGAAGAGGAAAGAGTGCGGCAGAGCGACCGTGAAGAGGAAAGAGTGCGGCAGAGCGACTGTGATGAGGAAAGGAAGATAAGCAATGGGAAGAGATGAATTTATGACCGGACTGCGAAGGGCGCTGGCAGGCAAAGTGGAATATGAAGTGATCGAGGAAACAGTCCGTTATTACGAGGATTATCTGGATACGCAGATCAGACAGGGAAAAAAGGAGGAGGAAGTGCTGACAGGTCTGGGAAAGCCGGCGCTGATTGCCAAGAGCATTGTGAGTGCGAGCCGAAGCGGGAGGCGGAATGCGGATACCCCTGTGACGGTTTATGATGAGCAGGAAGAAAACGATGCAAAGCATTCCAGATTTTCCAGAAGCTGGCTCGGAGATCAGGGAATCCGGCTTATTATGAACATGCCCAGATGGCTCACCTTCCTTTTGGCAGGCATTGTGCTTTTGCTCGTCATCGGCTTCTGCCTGACGGTCCTTTCGGTTTTGGCTCCCGTGCTCATACCTCTTGTGATTGTGCTTTTTGTGCTTCATCTGATTAGGAATAGATAAAAACTGATAAGCAGAAACTTTGTTTTGGTTTTTTGCGTTGCTAAACTGTAATGTTGCTATTGGAATTTTATGTATAAAATGGTAATCTGCCAAGGTACGAGCATTCGTACTGGGAAAGCATCCATGACGGGGGTAGCCTCCCGAACCAATGAAAACCGGCTTAACACATTTTTCTTTAAAAAGCAAGATAGATTATCCGGGGAGATAATCTATCTAAAAGGGGAGTATAAATAAATAATAAATTAAGGGCTTCAAACAAGATGGTGTTTCTTGTTGACAAATAAAGTATAGTACAAAAGTACCAGAAATGCAACAGAAAAAATTGGCAAAAATAGTACCTCAGTACCAGAAAATAATTGTATAAAATATACAAAAGCAAGACATACTAGAACTGTAACCTAAAGAAAGAGGAGGATTTAGTTATGTCAAAAAACGATTACAGTGATTACTCAAAGAACAATTCAAAGAACAGCCAGAATGCAGAGAACGGAAGCTCCAAGAATGCAAACAACTCCGGCAATAACAGCTCCCAGAATGCAAACGATTCCAAGAACAGCCAGAACTACAACGACTGCAACAACTAATACAGCAGGAATACGGTGTAGGCGAAAGGCAACTTCGCATCTGCGAGGTCGGTCATGGAGTGAGCAGTAACGCAGCAAAAAGAGGAGGCGAATTTCGTCTCCTCTTTTGCTTGACAGCAATGAAAAATCAATTTACTATATCCATATGAAAACATTTGAACTGATCGCTCCGTGCCATTTTGGTCTGGAAGCTGTTTTAAAAAAGGAAATCGTGGATCTTGGATATGATATTAGCAAGGTCGAGGACGGCAGGGTCACCTTTATCGGTGATGCGGAGGCTGTCTGCCGGGCTAATATCTTTTTGCGCTCTGCGGAACGGATTCTTCTGAAGGCAGGGTCTTTTCATGCAGAGAGCTTTGAGGAACTGTTTCAGGGGACGAAGGCTCTTGAATGGGAGCGTTATATACCGAAGGACGGAAAGTTCTGGGTCGCAAAGGCGGCAAGCGTGAAGAGCAGGCTGTTCAGTCCGTCGGATATCCAGTCGGTGATGAAAAAGGCGATGGTGGAACGGCTGCGGCAGCAGTATCATACAGAGTGGTTTTCGGAGGAGGGCGATTCCTATCCGGTGCGTGTCTTCCTATATAAAGATGAAGTGACGGTGGCGCTCGATACGACGGGCGAGTCCTTACATAAGAGAGGTTACCGCAAGCTTACGGCAAAGGCTCCGATCGCGGAAAATCTGGCGGCAGCGCTTATCATGCTGACACCGTGGCGGCAGGACCGCATTTTGGTAGACCCCTTCTGCGGCAGCGGTACGATACCGATTGAGGCGGCGCTGATGGCAGCGAATGCAGCTCCGGGAATGCGGCGGCATTTTCTGGCTGAGGGATGGACGCATCTGATTGCGGAAAGTGAATGGAACGACTGCCGTGAGGAAGCGGAGGATGTTGTGCTCCGCGATGTAAAGACGGATATTCAGGGCTATGATATCGACCCTCAGATGACGAAAATTGCAAGGGAAAATGCCAGACTTGCCGGTGTAGAGCATCTCATTCACTTTCAGACGAGGGATGTGGGAGCGCTCAGCCATTCCGGAAAGTACGGCTTTCTGATCACCAATCCGCCCTACGGGGAGCGGCTGATGGACAAAGCACAGCTGGAGGGACTCTACCGCATGCTCGGTGAGAGATACCGGGCACTTGACAGCTGGTCGCTGTACCTGATTACCTCGTATGAGCATGCGCAGCAGGATATTGGAAGAAAAGCGGATAAGAATCGGAAAATTTACAACGGAATGATGAAAACATACTTTTATCAGTTTCAAGGTCCGAAGCCTCCGAAAAGAGGATGATGCAATGTCGGCTTCAACAAACAGAAAGACAATTCTATATAGCATTGCTCTCGGTCTGCTCTGCATATCCGTCATGATCTATTACGGGATGCGCAAGCCGCTGGAGACGGCTGCGGAGGTGAAGGCACAGACGCTGCAGAAACAGGAGCGACCGCTTTTGGACGGAGATTTCAGCGATATTTATCGGGCAGAACATACCGACCGGCCGCTGTGCATTACGCTTCCGGAGGGCTACGAGGAGCAAAAGCTGCAGCTCGCGGAGGACTATGCCCATCGGTGTGTGCAGGTGCTGCTTCCGGATTTGGGGGAATCGTATTTTGAGAAGACGAAGCTGACGGGCTCGGCGGAAGGAATCGAGGATATGATTTGCCGGTATGAGGACGGGGAGGCAGAGCTTTTGATCTATTTAAAGCAGGTTTGGGCCTGTGAGGAAGCATTTTCGGAAGGAAAGCTGGAGCTGTCCTTCGTCAGAGTTCGGGAAAAGTACGACAGGCTGGTTGTTCTGGATGCCGGCTGCGGCGGTCAGGATACCGGTATCCGTTATGGAAACACAAAGGAAAAGGACATCACGCTTGATATAGCGACCCGTCTTGGCGATAAGCTCGGGGAAAAGGGCATAAAGGTACTGTATACGAGGCTCGAGGATGAGGAGGTTTTGCAGCAGAGCCGGCTTGCGCTTGCCAATGAGTCCTCTGCCGATTTATTTCTGAGCATTCACTGTGCGGCGGAGGCGGACGATGTTTCCAAATTTGGTGTTACTACATATTATAATGATGAATTTTTTATTCCGGAATTCGGCAATGCGGATTTTGCCTATGAGGTGGAAAATAATCTAAGTCATGCAGCCGGCTGTAAAGCGCTTGGCATCGAAGCGGGACAGAACCGGAGTGAGCTGCTTAAGTATGCCATGATGCCGGCGGCCTATGTGGAAATCGGCTATCTGTCAAATGATGAGGAACGTCAGCTGCTTGAGCAGGACGAATACAGGGAAAAAATTGCGGAGGGGCTTTTTGATGCGATGATGAGCTCCTATGAGATGCTTGGACAGTAGAGGGTAAGGACATATGAAAACAATTATTTTTGCGACAACAAATGCGGGTAAGGTCAGGGAGGTCGAGGAGATTATCGCACATAGCGATCTTCGGATCATTTCTCTGAAAGAGGCAGGAATCGTGGCGGATGTCGAGGAGAACGGTACGACCTTTGAGGAAAACGCACAGATCAAGGCAAGGGCAATACGGGAATTGATTGCGGAAAAGCCGGAATACCGGGATGCAGTCGTTCTTGCCGATGATTCGGGGCTGGTCATCGATTATCTCGGCGGTGAGCCGGGCATCTATTCTGCCAGATATCTCGGGGAGGATACCCCATATGATTATAAAAACAAGGTCATTCTGCAAAGACTAGAGGGCGTTTCTGATGAGCAGAGGAGTGCGCGCTTTGTGTGTGCTATGGCGGCTGCTTTGCCGGACGGAGAGCTTCTTTCCGTGACCGGAGTTATGGAAGGCAGAATTGCCCATGAAATCAAGGGGGAAAACGGGTTTGGATATGATCCGATTTTTTATATGCCGGAATTCGGAATGACTTCGGCACAGCTTGATCCGGAACAGAAAAATGCAGTCAGCCACAGAGGAAAGGCACTGCGGCTCATGAAGGAAAGATTAGATGAAAATATTAGTTGTCAGTGATACGCACAGATACAATGATAATTATTTGAAGGCGCTGAAGCGGGAAAAGCCGCTGGATATGGTCATTCACTGCGGTGACGTGGAGGGAAGCGAATATCTGATCAGTGAGGCGGCGGGGTGCAAGACGCACATTGTCCTCGGAAATAATGATTTCTTTTCCGATCTGCCGAGAGAATTGGAGCTTACCCTCGGCAAGTACCGTGCACTGATCACCCACGGCCATGTATATTATGTCTCGATGGGCAATGAAATGATCAAACAGGAGGCGGTCAGCAGAGGGTGCAATCTGGTATTTTACGGTCATACGCACAGACCGGTCATTGACGTGGGGGCGGAAATTACGGCTGTCAATCCGGGGAGCCTCTCTTATCCCAGACAGGATGGCAAGCGTCCGAGCTATATCGTGATGACGCTGGACGAAAAAGGGGATGCCTCCTTTGAATTGAAATTTTTGTAAAAAGTTCCTGTAAAAAGTTTGAAATAGAGGTTGACATTCCAAAAGTCGTATTATATAATAAATTCTGCGTTGCGGAAACGACGGACTGCGAAAGAGCGGGGTGTGGCTCAGCTTGGCTAGAGCGCCTGGTTTGGGACCAGGAGGCCGCAGGTTCGAATCCTGTCACCCCGATTTTGTTTCCGGACGGAAGCAACGGTCGCTTTGCATGCGGGTGTAGTTCAATGGTAGAACACTAGCCTTCCAAGCTAGATACGTGGGTTCGATTCCCATCACCCGCTTACACTTTGCAAAAAGTGTTGTGTGTTCGT
>JAFUZE010000059.1 GCA_017476765.1 Lachnospiraceae bacterium | reverse complement strand
GCCTCGCATCTTGACAATGATGTAACCTCGCAATTTCGCAACAAGAGACTTGGCGGACTCAGGACAGAGTCTGATATTTTGAATTTTTTACAGCGTACCTATAAGGTTAATATCCATAATATGGGGTCGGCAGCATCCCCTGAGATTGTTGTGGATGTGGGTGTTGATTACAAATATCTTATACCGGGAGAAATCGTTGCGGGTATTACAGCTGAGCCGGGCTCCGGACCGGAGGAATATAAGGAAGAAGCGCAGACGATTTTTGACAGCAAGGACACGGAGCATAATCCGAGAAATGTTTTTATCTTTTATGTGCCGAATTATGCCTCCAGAGCAGGCGGCACGGTGCTTGACAATTTTGAAATCAATAATGATGAGGATTTGGATGTCAACGTTTATTTGATCCGAACCGAGCAGACTGAGTCGGTTGCTTTCGGAACAGATAACAAAACAACCTTCGAGAGGGAGAGAGATTACGCAGCGAACGTGATGATCAATGAGAAGGATGATGCAAAGATCAATACTGCAATCAGAACCAATCTGGAGGATAATCTGACGAAGGATTATGATGATGCGGATCGTAAGAGAAGTCCGAGTCATATCTCATACAATATCGATATTCCGGGGTCAACGAAGCTCGCTGAACTCAGAACGGCATTTTCGAGTGAAACCGTTGATGCTTCGGAGGAGGAAAGCCGCAAATATGATGTGGAGATTAAGGTCTATCGTGGCAAGTCGGGCGGAAGCGGCGACAATAACGGTTATATCAATTATGACGGCGCGGCGGAGAATGGATTTCCGAAGGAGGACATTCTTACAACGTTTACGGGAAGTCTGGTACAGTAGAGGGAGGTACGGATATGGAACACAATTTTTTTATAAAATGCTTGCGCTTTATCAGCAAAAAAACCGATAACCGCGGTTCCTCTATTGTGCTTACGATTGTGACGATTGCGTTTGTCAGCATGCTTGTGGCGATGTCAGCGCATATGTCGTATTACAATTATGCAATGAAATATTCAGACCGTTCTTCCAAGGATAACTTTTACAGCGCAGAGGAAGCGCTTGCGGAAATCAATATCGGTCTTCAAACCATTGTATCTGATGCAATGACAGTTGCCTATTATTACGCACTTCAGCAAAATACAAGTGTGGAGATGAACTCCAGAGAGCTGTATTTTGAGCAAATTTATGAGGAGCGGCTTCTAAAGGCGCTCAAGGATCCGGATCTTGGAGACAACTACTATGATGTTGATAAGCTGAGAGGATTCCTGGTTAAGACGGCGTATGCAAATGAGGTCGGCGCCCGGATCATAACAGTGAAGGATACTGCGAATGTCAGCAATAGTGAAAATACAATCTTCAGAAAAAAGGGCGGAATTGTCCTGAATAATGTAAAGCTCACTTACACGGATCCGTCGGGATATGTAACCTCCATCTGGACGGACATTTACTTGAAGCTTCCGGATGTCTCTCTTGCGGCAACGGTCGGTGTACCGGAGCTTGAAAACTGTGCAATTATTGCGAACAATAAGCTTGATGTGATTGAAAATAACAACATCAGAATATCCGGTGATGTATATGGCGGCAAGAACGGACTCTATGTGGATGGCGACACCAATCTTTTGTTCGGTAAAAAGGATAATGATACAGACGGTGTTTCCTATAAGCTCGTCGCAGGAAATGTGAAGGTTCATAATTCGACGACGCATTCCGCTTATGCGATGGAGGCGACAAAGAATTATGATGTGTGGACGGAGGATATCTTAGTGGATTCCGGCAAGCTTTCGCTGGAGGGCAATACTTATGTGCAGGATGACCTGACTGTGGAAGGGAAAAATTCAAGGATTGCACTTGCGGGAAATTATTACGGGTACGGCGATGAGCTGTATCAGTCGTATAACAGCAGCTCGATCCTTGTAAACGGCGGCGGAACCTCGCTTGATTTCAGCGGTCTAAAGAATCTTCTGCTTGCAGGGCATGCGTATATCGGAGCCCGGCATTACAACGCAAACCTCGACGATGATTATGTGGAGGATTTAAATGCAGAGCCGGATCCGGAGACACCGACGACTTATGCGGAGAATACAAAGGATTTGATGATGGGTGAGAGCATCGGTGTCAAGTCGAATCAGCTGATGTATCTTGTGCCGAAGGAGTGCGTCGGCTATTACAAGGATACGACAGACTTATATCTTGGCAAGAATCCGATCAGCTATGAGGAGTATCTGACACTGACACAGACTTACCAGTACGAATACAATGAAGACGGCACGATCAAGAGAGTTGCCGGCACAGGAGCTCCGGTTTATAAAAAGGATTCTTACGGCAATTTGATTCTTCAGTATGATGAGGTTAATTTAGGAATTGTCATGAATAAGACCGGTCAGACGATTGCCGGCTCCGGTGCGACCTACAGACCGGTGTTCCGCAGGGTAAACGGAACGGTGCTTGTCTATTATTATCTGGAATTTACGTCTGAGAGAGCGGCGAATGAGTTCTTCAAGGCGTATTATGAGAACGATAAGGAAGGCGTAGAATCTTATGTCAAGTCCTATATCAGCGAGTTGAAACTGAACAGCGCGCTGAAGGAGTCAGCAGGAAATCTCCATTTGGCAGGTAATGCTTTTAAGTATGACGATTCGACCGGCGAATTGGTTCTGATTGAGGATACGGCAACTGTCAACGTGAACGATTCTGACCTTATGGCGGATAATAGAGCAAGCTGGCAGGACGCATATCTCGGATACAGCAAAAAGATGCTGCCGAACACAAATACTCTTTCCTCGGAGCATTTGTCAAGAGATATTTTCTATAATCTGGTTGTAAAGTATTCTGACTTTGCGAGTGTGATTCCTGCGGGAACAAGGGCGACATATGAAAACGGAAGCGTCAAGGCTCTTGTCATTAACAACCAGTCAGCACCGGTAACCATTAACTATGCGGATGTCAGTGGCGGAGTGAATTTGATTCTGGCAACCGGCGATGTGAAGCTGAGTACGGATTTCAATGGTCTGCTCCTAAGCGGCGGCGAGGTTTCCCTCGAGGCAGGCTGCAACATTGTGCAGAGTAATCCGGTTGCAGTCCGCAAAGCAATGGTCGCAAAGAACGGAAGTGCTACAATTGCGGATCTGTTTTTGGACGGGTCGGCATATTCCGCACAGTCAGAGGATGAGTCGGACAGCACGGAAACGGGTGACGAGACCGAAGAGGAGAAACAGATTGCGAAAGATGACGACTATGTTAAGGTTGAGGATCTGATTATTTACGAGAAGTGGACGAAACGATAGGGGGTGTAAGGATGAAGGATAACAGAGGTTTTTCGCTGGTGGAGCTGATCGTGGTCGTTGCGATTATGGCGCTGTTGATCGGCTTTGGAGCGACAAGGATGGATGTGGTGTTTGGCTACAGTGCGAAAGAGGCGCGCTCAAAGATCAATTCCTCCCTGGAGAGCCTTCAGGTTTCCTGCATCAGCAAATCCAAAGGTAATGCCCAGACGATGCTGGCCGGTACTTCTTTGAATGCAGATGTAGATGTTTACATGGAAATTTACAAGGATAAGGATAAGAGCGGGGTTTACTATCTGAAATATCATGATCTGGACAATGCGAAGAAAGTCAATGAGACGAAGGTGAAACTTGGACCGAGACGGATCGGGATTTCGTATCAGCTTAAGGATGCGCCCAGTCCTGTGGAAGTCGGTGAGGAAGGAAACGGATTGTTCTTAGCATATGACAGGGAGACGGGCGGATTTTTGCCGTTGCGCATTGTGGGGGGTAAACCTGTTTATGTAAAGTATATTTATTGCGGCAGCGGTGATAAGACGTATACGCTCGAGCTGATGCCGAAAACCGGAAAAGTAATCATGAAGTAGAGCGAAGAGGATAGCGGCTATGGGTAAAATTTTTTGGGATAAATGCAAAGGGAGAAATAATAAAGGATTTAGTGTGCTGGAGGTCGTGATTGCGGTCAGTATTCTTTCAGTCGCTAGCCTGATCATTGTCCGGCTGATGACGAGTAGCGCCCGCTTTTTCGAAAACTCAAATGCGGATGTGACGTTGCAGTCGGAGGCGCAGCTTGCTGCAAATTCAATCAAGGAATTGATTGTGGATTGTCAGCATTCCACCCAGTTTTTCGATACGAAGAGCAATCCAGCGGATGTGTTTACGGATATAGGGGGAACGAAATATGAGAATGCGCTTCTGATTAACAATGAGGATGTGCAGTATTTGATTTATCCTGACCCGTCGGACAGTACGCAGCTTTTGTATCTGTCGAGGGACAGAAGTTCGAGCTCCGGAAAATTTGATATGTCGTTCAATGTTTCCGATGCCGAGGTTCTTGCCGAATATGTTTCTAATTTTAAAGTGGATACGAGCAGATATGCGGATTCCAATATTATCGAATTCAGCTTTGATTACGATTTACGCGGCAGAACCTATACCGGAAAATACCAGGTATATATGAGAAATAAGATCACGATTGACGATAATACGGATTATGAGAAATCGGATAAGGAGTCCGTTGTTCAGGTTATCGTATCTCCGTCCATGGGTACGATTCAGCCGAATACAATTTCGCCGACTGTAATTGCAGATCCCCAGAAGTTTGTGGCTGTTGTCCGCACAACCGGAAGAAAGGCAAGAACGGTCAAGTGGTCCACGATGCTCACGGATGCTACCGGAACGCTGGATAATATTTCGATTGATGAAAATAACGGAGTATTGACTGTTGTCGGAGAGCCGGAGGTTTCCTCCTTTAAGGTAGTGGCAACCTCTGAGGCGGATACTACCAAGAAAGGGGAGGCAACCGTTCAGGTTAAAAAGGTCAGCGATGTTTCGATTCAGGCGATTTCCGGCATTGTCGGTACGCTTGACGGCGTACAGTCGGCGGCGATGAAGAGCAAGGTGCTTCTCACGGCGACGGTCAACGGATGGAATCTGACAGCAGCGGACAAGAAGGTCAAATGGAGGCTGGAATATCGTCCGAATTATAAAGCGGGCGGCGGATATACGCTTTTGACTGAGTATGATACAACGACAGGTACATACAAGAACTACAAGCCGGAGGTTGCTCAGCTCAATGCCAACGGGCTTCTGACGCTTGGGAACAGTGCGACGAACAATTATGAATTTCAGATTACCGCGACGGCGGATTTCCCGAATTACGGAAAACCGACAACCTATACATCGACAACGACGCTGATCAGAGTTGCAAATCAGGAAATTTCGTTTGATGATAAATTTGTGCGCGGCTTGAATATTGATTTGATGTCGTACTTCCTGTCAGGAAAGGCTGCCCTTGACGGTGCGGTTGACAGCGATGTGACGGAGATCCAAGCCTTTACGAGAGTTGTGCGGGATGCCGGCGGTACGGAGAGAAGGCTTGCTGCTGATGCGGCAAAGCTGAAGGACGGTGTAGTTTATTTTGATTTTGATATGTTCCGCTATGAAACGTCGGAGCAGTATAAGAAGTTTTATGATGCACAGACGGTTACGGTGATGTTCCTCGATCAGGATTCCCATGAGCGGAGCATGAAGGTGAGTCTGCCGGCAGTGACGATGCATAAAGGCGTACCGGGCGGTGATGATATTGTCATCAGCAAGGGCTCGGCAATTGACATTCAGTTCGCTTACCGGGGTATCAATGTGACAAATGAAAATCAGATTGGTATTTATATTGATGATACAAAGGTTGCGGGAAGCGGTGCGAGCGGTTCGAATGCACAGTTGTCTGCACAGCTCAGCAAAACGACGAGTGCCGGGAAGAGCGCCTTTGGTGATGCAGACACTTATGTGGATACGCAGACGGTTCATCTTTCCGCGAGCGGTACGAACAAGTACTATCCGACGTCTCCGCTTACACTTCGCATTACAATGGATGATTTTTATCAGGTTTCCGATAAGAGCGGTGACTCTTATAAAGAGTATAAAGTTTATATTGCGAATGTGGAAGGACAGAATGTTTATATTCCGGTTCCGGATTCGACGGATTATGATTCGTCGGCTTACAGCATTTCTGTGAGCGGCGGTAAGTACTATTTGTCATACAGCTCAAGAACCTATGTATATGATGCTACTTATAAATATTGGAAGCGGCTTTCCAACTAATTTGCAGTACATTTGGCAGGAGCTTGCGATTGTTTGCTGCAGATGCGGCAGAGGGTTTATGAAGCGAGAGAGAGGTGCGCTATGGGAAAGGGATCAAAAATGAAAAAAAGAATCAGGGCTGCGGCAATCACCGGAACGGCGGTGGCGTTGTGTGCAGGTATGATTTTCGGCGTGCAGGCAAGGCGCAATATTTTGAATTCGACAAAGCCTTATGCGGCAAAGGATGAATTTAAAATTTTGGAAATTGTTCCGAGTCATGATGGACACGAGAATGAAGAGATTGGTTATTTTGTTGGGGATTCCACTACCGATCGTGCCGATTTCATGAACGTATGCAAGGCAAAATCACTTGGCGGTCGCAGTTCATCGACAGTAGTCGGTTCCGATGAATACAAACAGGAGATGGAAAATCTTCTGAATATGCGAAAGTATGGTCTGATCAAATATGAGGGCGTAGACCGAGGTGCATACAATGTGGATGTCTCGGAATATCCGGTATATTCGAAGAATGCGAACTTTATCAAGAACCGTGCGGACGGCTATGTTGCGATGGGCAATGAGTACAGCCGCGGAATCTTTGCTATGAGTGCCGACAATTCGGGCGGATATTTCCTGAAGTATGGGTATGAGATTGACAGTGACGGTACGATCTATAAATTAAAGACGGAAACGGTCAGCGTGAATTCCGTTACGGTCAGCGAGAACGGGGTCAGCAGTAATACGGTTACCTATGTGGATCAGGTTGTTCACGATTATGCGGTACCGGAAGGAGATGCCGACAATCAGCAGCTTCCGGAAGGTCTTGAGGTTCACTATGATGACGGCTTACAGCTCTATACAGGGAATGTGGCATTTGAGGAATCGGAGACCGGTAAGTATTACGGCTATGCGCTCTCGGATTATTATGTAAAAGAGACGGCTTCGGCAGATAATGATTTCTACAACGGAGAGTGGTTTAAGGAATTTGTGCTCGGCAACCGCGAGAGCACGAAGTCTGTGGATGTAAAGACTGTAAAGGCAAGCTCTGTGACGGCCGCCATGCTGACGGACACGGATGGAAAGGAAGCCTATGATCTGATTTATATTTCGGGTACCTACGATGACTATAATGCAGCAGGGGAGGATTTCGGTCAGGATGTTGTTGTGAAGCTGTTCAATCTGGCGACGCATCCGGATTATCAGGCGGTTATTATGGACTATGCGCTGCTTGGTCCGTCATCAGGTGTCAATCCGACCAATATTGAGAAGCTGGCGCTGATGCTCTGGCAGACAGATCAGGGTGCTCTGATCGATTCCAATAAAACACTTTTCGGGGCGGACAGCAATTTGAACGTGACAACGCTTCCGACAGCAAGCAATGTCGTTTGGTCTGAGTTCGG
>JAFUZE010000058.1 GCA_017476765.1 Lachnospiraceae bacterium | reverse complement strand
GTAAGCAGACTGCTACTATTAACGTAGAAATGTTCGGCAGGGAGACGCCTGTTGAAATCAGTTTTGCGGAAGTTCGTAAGATGTAATTGGAATACGGATACAGATCGTCCGATGCTTCGCTTTTGGGGAATGCAGCGCCGGACGGAAAAGGAAGATGGATTTCTCTTGCGTGCGTGCAAGTAGAAATAGAGCAAGCGGTTCGTGACCTCGGTCATGAACGTGGGAGGGACATTTGTTCCGCCACTACCACAATTTATTAGGAGGTGCCAAAATGGCAAAGAAAGTAGAAGGATACATCAAATTACAAATCCCTGCTGGTAAAGCTACACCAGCGCCACCGGTTGGTCCGGCTCTTGGACAGCATGGTGTGAACATCGTTGAATTTACAAAGCAGTTCAACGCAAGAACGGCAGATCAGGGTGACATGATCATCCCGGTTGTCATCACGGTATATGCAGACAGAAGTTTTAGTTTTGTTACAAAGACTCCGCCGGCTGCCGTACTTCTCAAGAAAGCCTGCAATATCAAATCAGGCTCCGCAACCCCGAATAAGACAAAGGTTGCAACGATTTCCAAAGCGAAGCTTCAGGAGATCGCAGAGCTCAAGATGCCTGACTTGAATGCAGCCAATCTGGAAGCTGCAATGAGCATGATTGCCGGAACAGCAAGAAGTATGGGAATCAAGGTTGAGGAGTAACGTTACGTTTCGGTTCCGAACTGCGGGATTTCATCTATGAATCAGCAATGTCGGACATGAGACGAAATGTGACGGATTGACCGATTCCGGAAGCAGAAAAAGTAAAAGACGTGGGAGGGACAATTCGGTTCCGCCACTACCACAAGGAGGGAAACAAACATGAAACATGGTAAGAAATATGTAGAAGCTGCTAAAAATATTGATCGCTCCGTTCAATATGAAGCAGAAGAGGCGATTGCCTTAGTAAAGAAGAGTGCAACGGCGAAGTTTGATGAGACGGTAGAGCTGCACCTGAGAACCGGCTGTGACGGTCGTCATGCAGAGCAGCAGATCCGCGGCGCTGTCGTACTTCCGAACGGAACAGGTAAGACGGTTAAGGTTCTTGTTTTCGCAAAGGGCGATAAGGTTGCTGAGGCAGAGGCTGCCGGAGCAGACTACGTCGGCGGAGATGAGCTGATTCCGAAGATTCAGAATGAAGGGTGGCTGGATTTTGACGTCGTTGTTGCCACACCGGATATGATGGGTGTTGTAGGTCGTCTCGGTAAGGTGCTCGGACCGAAGGGCTTAATGCCAAATCCGAAGGCAGGTACTGTAACGATGGATGTTACAAAGGCTGTCAAGGAAATCAAGGCAGGTAAAATTGAGTACAGACTTGACAAGTCCAACATCATTCACGTTCCTGTCGGAAAGGTTTCTTTCACAGAGCAGCAGCTGCAGGAGAATTACAATGCGATTATGGAAGCAATCCAGAAAGCAAAGCCAAGTGCACTCAAGGGTCAGTATTTAAAGAGCATCTCGCTTTCCTCAACAATGGGACCGGGCGTGAAGATCAATACAGCAAAATATTGATAAAAATGAGTAAAAGTGCTTGACACCTCATCTCTCCCGTGTTATTCTAAACGAGGTCTTGTGACCGATGCCGAAGACAGTAGGTGCGTTTGAGAAATCAAATGCGTAAGCGTATCGCCTACCGAGGAGAGAGAGCCAGCAATATGTTTTTTCATATAAGAATGACTTGAACCTCCCGTTTTTCGGGAGGTTTTTCTATGCCGCGCCCGGTCTGTAAGGCAATCTTTTGACCGGCGCAAAAAGAGCCGCAGGCGGCTCTTTGCTATAACAAACGCTCCGATCGGCAGACAAAATCTAGAAGGAGGAACGAAAATGGCAAAAGTTGAGTTAAAACAACCTATCGTTGAGGAAATTTCAAACTACATCAAATCTGCACAGTCCGTTGTTTTAGTTGATTACCGCGGCCTTACTGTGGAGCAGGACACGAGACTCCGCAAGCAGATGCGTGAGAATGGAATTACCTACAAGGTTTACAAGAACACAATGATGAACTTTGCTTTTAAGGGAACAGACTTTGAAGGTTTGACCAAATACTTAGAAGGACCAAGTGCGATTGCAATCAGTGACAGCGACGCAACGGCTCCTGCAAGAGTACTCGGCAAATTTGCAAAGGAAGCTCCTGCACTGGAAGTAAAGGGCGGTGTCGTGGAAGGTATCGAGTACGATGCAGCGGGAATTGCAACGATTGCAAGCATTCCGTCAAGGGAAGAACTGCTCTCCAAATTCCTCGGAAGCATCCAGTCTCCGATTACGAACTTCGCGCGTGTTCTTAATCAGATTGCAGAGCAGGGCGGTGCATCCGCGCAGGCAGCACCGGCTGAGGAAGCTCCGGCAGAAGCAGCTCCGGCGGCTGAGGCTGAAGCACCGGCGGAAGATGCACAGTAAAAACCGGCACATGGCATCCTGAACCGCGAAAATTTGAGGTAACAAAAAATTTTGTGATATGAAAAATGAAAACGGAGGAAATAAAAATGGCAAAATTAACAACAGCAGAATTTATCGATGCTATTAAAGAGCTTACAGTATTAGAGTTAAATGATTTAGTAAAAGCTTGCGAAGAAGAGTTCGGTGTATCCGCAGCAGCAGGTGTTGTAGTTGCAGCAGCAGGCGGAGCAGCAGAGGCAGCAGAGGAGAAGACAGATTTCGACGTTGAGCTGACAGAGGTTGGTCCGAACAAGGTTAAGGTCATCAAGGTTGTTCGTGAAGTAACCGGTCTTGGACTGAAGGAAGCGAAGGATCTGGTTGACGGAGCTCCTAAGATCGTGAAAGAGGCAGCTGCAAAGGCAGAGGCTGATGAGATCAAGACGAAGCTCGAGGCAGAGGGCGCTAAGGTTACTCTTAAATAAGTGTGATTTTCATTACAGGCTCGAACCGATATGGTTCGAGCCTTTTGCACTTTAAATAATTAAAATTTTTTTATTGACTTGCACAAAAGTTTGTAGTAGAATGGATAGTGCACTATTGTGATGTGATGAGCGTTAGCGAGTGATATAATCTGAAAGAACGGGGTGAAATGTCAATGGAAAAGAACAGAATACGTCCTATTGCCACAGGCAAGAACATGCGTATGAGTTATTCACGACAAAAAGAAGTTTTGGATATGCCAAACCTGATCGAGGTTCAAAAAGACTCTTATAACTGGTTTTTGAACGAGGGGTTAAAAGAAGTATTTGACGATATTTCTCCAATCGCTGATTACAGCGGGCATTTGAGTTTGGAATTCGTGGACTTCGAATTGTGTGAAGAAGACAAAAAGTATTCTATTGAGAAATGCAAGGAAAGAGATGCGACATATGCCGCTCCACTGAAGGTAAAGGTTCGTCTGTACAATAAGGAAAAAGAGGAAATCAGTGAGCATGAGATCTTTATGGGCGATCTGCCTCTTATGACGGAGACAGGTACGTTTGTGATCAACGGCGCTGAGAGAGTTATCGTCAGCCAGTTAGTAAGATCTCCGGGCATTTATTATGGAATTGCCCATGATAAGATCGGAAAAGAGCTGTATTCCTGCACAGTGATCCCGAACCGTGGTGCATGGTTAGAGTACGAGACAGATTCCAATGACGTTTTTTATGTACGTGTAGATAGAACAAGAAAGGTCCCGATTACCGTGCTGCTCAGGGCACTGGGTGTCGGAACGAACGAAGAGATCCGGGAGTTATTCGGGGATGAACCGAAAATTGAAGCCAGCTTTGCCAAAGACGTTTCTACCAATTATCAGGAAGGTCTTTTAGAGCTGTACAAAAAAATCCGTCCGGGCGAGCCGCTTTCCGTGGAGAGCGCAGAGAGCCTGATCACCTCCATGTTCTTTGACCCGAGAAGATATGACCTCGCAAAAGTAGGAAGATATAAATTCAACAAAAAATTAGCACTGAGAAACAGAATCAGAAACTGCGTGCTTTCTGAGGATGTCATCGATGAATATACAGGCGAGCTTTTGGCTGCCGCAGGAACGATCGTCACAGCGGAGCTGGCAGATCAGATTCAGAATGCAGCAGTTCCATATGTGTATGTGCAGGTGGAGGAGAAGAACGTTAAGATTCTCTCCAATATGATGGTGGATATCACGAGCTTTGTCGAGTGCAATCCGAGGGAGCTCGGCGTTACGGAACGGGTGTACTTCCCTGTTTTGCAGGAGATTTTAGAGGAGTATGCCGACAAGCCGGAGGAGCTTGCGGATGCCATTCACAGAAACGTTCATGAGCTCATTCCAAAGCATATTACAAAGGAAGATATTCTTGCTTCCATTAACTATAACATTCATCTGGAGTACGGAATCGGTAATTCCGATGATATTGACCATTTGGGCAATCGTCGTATCAGAGCGGTCGGTGAGCTTTTGCAGAACCAGTACCGTATCGGACTCTCCCGTTTGGAGAGAGTTGTCCGTGAGAGGATGACGACCCACGATGCGGAGGATGTTTCCCCGCAGTCGCTGATCAATATCAAACCGGTTCAGGCTGCCGTGAAGGAGTTCTTTGGTTCTTCACAGCTGTCCCAGTTCATGGATCAGAACAATCCGCTCGGTGAGCTGACGCACAAGAGACGTCTGTCTGCACTGGGTCCCGGCGGTCTTTCCAGAGACAGAGCCGGATTCGAGGTGCGTGACGTGCACTATTCCCATTACGGAAGAATGTGCCCGATTGAGACACCCGAAGGTCCGAACATCGGTCTGATCAACTCTCTCGCTTCGTATGCGAGAATCAATGAGTACGGCTTTGTCGAGGCACCGTACCGCAAAATTGATAAGTCAGACCCTGCGAATCCGCGCGTAACGGATGATGTTGTCTATATGACAGCCGACGAAGAGGATAATTACCATGTGGCGCAGGCAAATGAGGCGCTGGATGAGAACGGATATTTTGTAAGAAAGATGGTTTCCGGTCGTTACAGGGAGGAGACGCAGGAGTATCCGAAGGCGATGTTCGATTACATGGATGTTTCGCCTAAGATGGTGTTCTCAGTGGCAACGGCACTGATTCCGTTCCTTGAGAACGACGATGCAAACCGTGCCCTGATGGGCTCGAACATGCAGCGTCAGGCTGTGCCGCTCATGATTACGGAAGCCCCGGTTGTAGGAACAGGTATGGAGCCGAAGGCGGCTGTCGATTCCGGTGTCTGCGTCGTTGCGAAAAAGGCGGGCGTTGTCGATTATGTTTCCTCCGAACTGATCAAGATTACTTATGATGACGGGGAGAAACAGGAATATAAATTACAGAAGTTTACGAGAAGTAACCAGTCGAACTGCTACAACCAGAGACCAATCGTGTTCAAGGGAGACCGGGTCGCAGAAGGTCAGGTCATCGCTGACGGACCGTCGACCTCAGGCGGTGAGCTGGCGCTCGGCAAAAATCCGCTCATCGGATTTATGACATGGGAAGGCTACAACTACGAGGATGCCGTACTGCTGAGCGAGAGATTGGTGCAGGAGGATGTCTATACATCGATCCACATGGAAGAGTACGAGGCGGAAGCCCGTGATACGAAGCTGGGACCGGAGGAAATCACAAGGGATGTTCCGGGTGTCGGCGACGATGCATTAAAGGATTTGGATGAGCGCGGTGTTATCCGCATCGGTGCAGAGGTTCGCGCTGGTGATATCTTAGTCGGAAAAGTAACTCCGAAGGGAGAGACAGAGCTGACTGCGGAGGAAAGACTGCTGCGTGCCATCTTTGGCGAGAAGGCGAGAGAGGTTCGTGATACTTCGTTAAAGGTGCCGCATGGGGAATACGGAATTGTCGTAGATGCGAAGGTGTTTACGAGAGAAAACGGCGATGAGCTCTCTCCGGGTGTCAATCAGTCCGTGCGCATTTATATTGCACAGAAGAGAAAAATCTCCATCGGTGATAAGATGGCGGGACGTCACGGTAACAAGGGTGTCGTTTCACGCGTGCTGCCGGTTGAGGATATGCCGTATCTTCCGAACGGACGACCGCTCGATATCGTGTTAAATCCGCTCGGCGTTCCTTCGCGTATGAATATCGGACAGGTACTGGAAATCCACCTTTCACTCGCTGCAAAGGCACTCGGCTTTAACGTGGCAACACCGGTGTTTGACGGCGCAAAGGAATCCGATATTATGGATACGCTCGATCTGGCGAACGACTATGTCAACACGAGCTGGGAAGAGTTCGAGGCAAAATACAAGGATGTCCTTCTTCCGGAGGTTATGGAGTATCTGTCGGAGAACAGAGATCACAGAGAGCTGTGGAAGGGCGTTCCGATCTCGAGAGACGGTAAGGTGAGACTTCGCGACGGAAGAACGGGCGAGTTCTTCGATTCGCCGGTAACGATCGGCCACATGCATTATTTGAAGCTCCACCATCTCGTTGACGATAAGATTCATGCCCGTTCCACAGGTCCTTACTCACTTGTTACACAGCAGCCGCTCGGCGGTAAAGCGCAGTTCGGCGGACAGAGATTCGGTGAGATGGAGGTTTGGGCATTGGAGGCATATGGCGCTTCTTACACCCTGCAGGAAATTCTTACGGTAAAATCCGATGACGTTGTCGGACGTGTAAAGACATACGAGGCGATTATTAAAGGTGACAATATTCCTGAACCGGGCATTCCGGAGTCGTTCAAGGTACTGCTGAAAGAATTACAGTCCCTGTGTCTGGATGTCAAGGTGCTTCGCGATGACAATACGGAAGTGGAAATTATGGAGACGGTCGATTACACCGACTCGGATTACCGCTACGAGATCGAAGGCGACAGAAAGGATTATGGTCACGGAGAGGAAGAGTCGTTAGGCTCTCTGGGCTATCAGCAGCAGGAATTTGATTCCGAAGGTGAGCTTGTGAGCTCGGAGGATGAGGACGAGGACGATTTTGAGTTCGCCCCGGACGAGGAAGAATTTGTAGAATCTTTTGACGAATAGAGTGAACGGGAATAATTGGAAGGAGTGCCACACATGTCAGAAACAAATAATGAAGTGTACCAGCCAATGACATTTGATGCTATGAAAATCGGATTGGCATCACCGGAAAAAATCAGAGAGTGGTCGAGAGGAGAGGTAACGAAGCCGGAAACGATCAATTACAGAACCTTGAAGCCTGAGCGCGAAGGTCTGTTCTGCGAGAGGATTTTCGGACCAAGCAAGGATTGGGAATGTCATTGCGGAAAATACAAAAAAATCAGATATAAGGGCGTTGTCTGCGATCGATGCGGTGTCGAGGTCACAAAGGCAAATGTGCGCAGGGAGCGTATGGGACATATTGAGCTTGCTGCTCCGGTTTCCCATATCTGGTATTTTAAGGGAATCCCAAGCAGAATGGGACTGATTCTCGATTTGTCGCCGAGAGTACTGGAAAAGGTGCTTTATTTTGCGTCGTATATCGTGCTTGACCCGGGAGAGACCGGCTTTGAATACAAGCAGGTATTATCCGAGAAGGAGTATCAGGATGCAAGGGAGACTTACGGCAGCAAATTCCGTGTCGGAATGGGTGCCGAGGCAATCAAGGAGCTTTTGGAGGCAATCGACCTGGAGGAAGAAGCCGTTGAGTTAAAGGAAGGCTTAAAGGATTCGACCGGTCAGAAGAGAGCACGTATCATCAAACGTCTGGAGGTCGTAGAGGCATTCCGCGAATCCGGCAACAGACCGGAGTGGATGATTCTCGATGTGGTTCCGGTGATTCCGCCGGATCTGCGTCCGATGGAACAGCTTGACGGCGGACGTTTCGATACGTCGGTTCTGAACGATCTGTATCGCCGTATCATCAACAGAAATAACCGTCTGAACAGACTTCTGGAATTAGGAGCTCCGGATATCATTGTCCGTAATGAGAAGAGAATGCTCCAGGAAGCATTAGATGCCTTGATTGATAACGGCAGAAGCGGCCGTCAGGTGACAGTTACGTGCAACAGAGCACTGAAATCCCTTTCCTATATGCTCAAGGGTAAAT